>CAMPIZ010000330.1 GCA_946886675.1 uncultured Flavobacterium sp. | reverse complement strand
GTAGTACGCTAAGTTAGTAAAAACATTTTAGTTAAAATATATATAATATTTATTTTTTAATTAACTTTTTAAATCTTTAAAGTAAATTTTGTTAAACTGTTTTTTCGCTTGATTTAATTTAAAAAAAGTGATAAATTGCTTTAATAGTCATAATCTGAATAGTTATTATGGCTATGTCCGCTTAATTTTATTTATGAGAAAAATTGCAGCAATACTTAACCTTCATGAAGGTGAGGATGATAGGGAGAAAACGCTTGAGAGCGTAAAAAACAATATTCACTTTAGAGGAGCAAACTTATGGATACTCGCCTGTGCTATAATTATAGCCTCTGTGGGGCTTAACGTTAACTCAACAGCGGTAGTAATAGGAGCGATGCTTATTTCACCATTAATGGGACCTATTGTGGGAGCAGGATTTGCATTAGGCATTTATGATTTTAACCTGCTTAAAAAATCACTTAAAAATCTTGGTAATGCTACGATAGTGGGCCTGGTGGTATCCACTGTCTATTTTCTCATAAGCCCTTTTAAAGATGTACAGTCTGAACTTCTTGCTAGGACAGCGCCTAATATATATGATATAATAATTGCATTTTCTGGTGGCCTCGTTGGGGTTATTGCAGTTACAAGGGTAGAAAAAGGCAATCCTATACCTGGTGTGGCTATTGCTACTGCTTTAATGCCGCCGCTTTGTACAGCAGGCTATGGCCTTGCCACCGGGCAATGGTCTTATTTTCTGGGGGCTTTTTATTTGTATTGTATTAACTGCGTTTTTATAGGTATAGCCACTTTTGCAATAATCAAATACCTTAAATACCCGGCAAAAAAGCAGGTAGACGAAAAGCATCAAAAACAAGTTAGGATTATAATTACAATACTCACATTTGCTATGCTGCTCCCTGCAAGTTACCTGGCTTATTCTTTATATACAGAGCAGCAATTCAGAAAAAATACTAATATTTTTATTGAAAGGGAATTTACTGATAAAGGATATACCATAGTATATAAGAAAACTAATTTTAAAACTGATCCTAAACGTATAGAGCTTGCCTTTCTTGCCAAGCGTTTTGAAAAAGATGAACTTGATAGTCTTAAGGAAAAAATGAAAGAAAATGAATACCTTAAGGAAGCGCAATTGCTTATAAGGCAGGATAGTACCGATAGGTTTAATGTTTTAAAAGGGGATATCCTTGAGCAGATTAAAAGCAATGAGAATGAGGTTAACCAAAAAGACCTTAGGATAATGCAGCTTGAGAAACAGATATCAAAAAACACATTTGACAACAAGAGATTTTTACGAGAGGCTAAATCACTCTTTCCTTCTATACAGTCACTTTCTGTATCGCATCACGACCTTGCTACGGCAAAAGACAGTATTATACCTATAACAGCCGTGCTGTATGAAACACCGGAAGATCTAAATGATGAAGAAAAAACCAGGCTGAAAGCCTGGCTTAATGAACGTTTAACGGTTAAAGACGTTGAAATATTCCGAAAGAAATAAGCTTAATAAGCAGCTTGTTTGTATTTCTTTTTCTTCTTCTTTTTATTGTAAATGCTTAAAAGGCTGTAGCCGCATATACCCGAAAGTACAGATGCTACCAATACGGCAAATTTAGCTTCTGTCTGGTGGCCGACATCGCTAAATGAAAGTAATGCAATAAATATTGACATTGTAAAACCAATACCTCCCAATAAGCCTAAACCAAGAACATGGAGCCACGTAGTTTTTTTAGGAAGTTCGGCTATTTTAAGTTTTGTTGAAAGGAATGACATAAGGAATATACCCACAGGCTTACCAATGAAAAGGCCAAGCACAATACCCAGGCCAAGGTTACTGGCTAATCCGTCTACCATGCCGCCTACAAAAGTAATGTTTGTATTTGCTATTGCAAAAATGGGCATGATTAAAAAGTTCACTGGTTTTGCCAGTGCATGCTCAAGCTTTTCCAGAGGAGACTCTGAGGCGTCCGGTGTTGTAGGCAGGGTTAAAGCAGTAAGCACCCCGGCTATAGTTGCATGTATACCCGAATGGTGTATTAAATACCACATTATTATCCCGGGAATGATATAGAAAAATATATTCATTATTCTTAAACGGTTAAACACTATAAGCACTGCGAAAACAATTCCGGCATACATAAGGTAGTTTAAGTGAATATCTGAAGAGTAGAATATTGCAATTACAAGTATCGCCATAAGGTCATCTACTATGGCAAGTGCTGCAAGAAATACTTTTAATCCATTGGGTACTTTGTCTCCTAAAAGTGAAAGTATACCCAGGGCAAACGCTATATCTGTAGCCATTGGTATACCCCAGCCATGTACTGTGGGCTGTCCTGCATTAAATATACTGTATATGGTGGCGGGTACTATTACACCGCCTATAGCAGCAAGTACCGGCAGGGATGCCTGGCGCATGGATGAAAGTTCTCCCTCTACTATTTCACGCTTAATTTCAAGCCCTACAAGAAGGAAGAAAATAGCCATAAGGCCATCGTTGATCCATAAAATTACAGGATAGCGGAGATGGACAGATTCGGTATTGAATCCAATCTCTGATTCGAGAAAATTTTCGAATCCCTGAGCCAGAGATGTGTTTGCTATAAATAGAGAAACTGCTACACAAATAAGCAGCACAACGCCGCCTGCAGATGAGGAACTGAAAAATTCCTTGAATGTCTTAAGGTTAATGAGTTTTGCCATGGCGCAAAAATACAAAATCAAAAAAAATTAGGCTATTACTTTTAAGGGCTTGTAAGCTAATATTAACATATTTTAACAAGAATAGTTTTTAAAGAGTTTTTTAAAGGGTTATCTTGCGTATTTACTAATTTAAATGAGGAAAAATGATAAAAATTCAAAAATATACTCCAAAAGATCCATTGACTGATGAACTGCAAAAAGAGGTAACTGCTTTCCTTTTTAAAA
>CAMPIZ010000329.1 GCA_946886675.1 uncultured Flavobacterium sp. | reverse complement strand
GGAAAGCAATTATGATATTAAACTGGCCCAGAATGATCTTGAAATTGATGAGCAGAATGTGAGCCTTGCCAATGCCGGTATTATGCCACAGCTTTCCGGAGTATTTGACCAGAATAACGCTATTCAGAATTCAAGGCAGGTGCGTGCCGATGGTACCGTGCAGGAACTGGACAATGCCAAAAATAACAGTATGAGTTATGGTGTTAATCTGGGATGGAATATTTTTGACGGTTTCAGGATGTTTGCCCGCTACGATCAGCTCAAGGAACTGAAAAAAATAGGCGAAGAAGAACTCAAACTTTCTTTGCTTACCCGTGTAGGTGATGTAATGACTACTTATTATGATCTTGTGCAACAGCAACAAATGCTTACTGCGCTTGATACTGCAGTAGTACTCTCACAGCAAAGGGTTACGCTTGCCGAAAACCGCTTTAGTATAGGTAAAGCAGCGAAACTTGAAGTACTTAACGCAAAGGTTGATTTGAATACTGACCAAACCAGTTACCTGCGCCAAAAGGAGCAATATGCTAATACCAAGACCTATCTTAATGAATTATTGGCGCGTGATCTCGCTACTGAATTTAAGGTGGTTGAAGAAGTGGTTATAAACGATAAGCTTAAACTTGTTGACCTTATATCGGCAGCGGAACAGCAAAATCCGCAGTTGCAGATGGCACTTCTTAATAAAAGGGTTGCTGAGTTAAACCTTAAACAGGTAAGGGGATATCGCTATCCTCAGGTTGCGGTAAATGCCGGGTATATTTTTACAGAGTCTGAATCCAGCCTTGGGTTCGCCAGAGAGAATAACGGCCGTGGTTTTAGCTATGGTATTTCGGCAAACATTAATATATTCAATGGCTTTTTACAAAACAGGAATGAAAAGATTGCCAGGCTGCAGATCGACAATTCAAAAATTTTAATTGAACAGCAAAAACAATCTGTGGAATCGCAGCTCATGTCGGCATTTCAAACTTACCTCACCAATATTGAGCTGGTAAGCCTGGAAGCAGCAAATGTTGGAATAGCGGAACAGAATCTTGATATTACTCTTGAGAAGTTCAGGATAGGAACTATTACAACCGTTGAGGTAAGGGCTGCACAACTTAATTATGTAAATGCACTGGCAAGAAACAGCTCTGCACAATTTCAGGCAAAAATATCTGAAGTAAGGTTAAGGGAACTGGCGGGGAATATTACACTATAAAAAAAGCCTCCCAATAGGAGGCTTTCATGTATAATTACGTTGATGTTCTTTAAAAAACCAGTGTCTGCATAGAGTGTGGCAAACTTTCTACAGCTACTGCTTTACCTTCTATCCAAAGGTTGTAACTTACTTTTTCATCTCCTTTGTTCATTACAATAACGGCAACTTTACCATCTTTATTTACAAAAGCGGTAGCGCTAAGGGCGCTCCTGCTGGAAGAGCATGCAATCCTTTTTGCTCCCGGCTTTACAAATTTAGAAAAATGGCCTATGTAATAGTACTCGTTAGTAAACATAAGATCTCCGGTTTTTGTATTGGCATGTATAGGTGCAAAGCACAAATTCATAACGTGGTTAGGGCCTCCGGTTTCATCCAGTAAAATATTCCAGTCGGTCCAGGCAACTATTCCGTTATTAAAATCGTTTATCATGTTTGTGCCATATAGCTCGCCAAGTTTCCAGTCGTTTATTTTATTGATGTCAAACTTCTCCTTGCAGCCTTCAGTAAAAATAAGGTTGGTTTCAGGGTAGGCCTCATGAACCAGCCTTACATTATCAAACATTGGCTGTCCGCCACTCCATGGTTCATACCAGTGAAAACCTATTCCCCATAGATATTTTGCAGCTTCAGGATCGTTTAATACCGTGCTGGCACGCTGGTAAAGCATATCGCGGTTATGATCCCAGGCTATAATTTTTTTATCGCCATATCCATTTTCGTGCATAATAGGGCCTAAATAATTTTTAAGGAAATCACGTTCCTCTTCGCCTGTATAAATACAAGACTCCCAGGTTTGTGTTGCCATAGGCTCATTCTGAATGCTGATACCCCATATAGGGATGCCTTCTTTCTCATAAGCATTGATAAACTTAGTGTAGTAAGTAGCCCAGCTTTCAAAATATTCCGGCAGCAGTTTACCACCTTTAAGCATGCTTTTGTTACTCTTCATAAATGCCGGAGGTGACCATGGGGAAGCATACATTGTAAGTTTACCCCCTGCAGCCTCAATAGCCTTTTTGATTAAAGGTATACGGTACTTTTTGTCGTGATCTATGCTAAAGGTTTTTAACTCCTTGTCACCTTCCTTAATGTAAGTGTAGCTCTCGCTTGCAAAATCACTACTGTGAATAGTGGTACGGGCCAGGGTATAGCCAATACCTTTATCAGTACTATAATAAGCGTCTAAAAATTGCTGTTGCTTATCCTTTGGCAGCTTAGCAAATGTTTCGGCAGAGGCGTCGGTAATGGCGCCACCTATACCCATAACAGTCTGGAATGTTTGGTTTGGATCAACAAAAACCGAGATTTGTGTTTCAAGAGGTTGTTCCAGTGGTGTAAATGAAAGGCTTTCCTTTGCAGGCGTAAGCCTCATGCTTGTGTTTTCGGCAGTGGTATATACGGTTACCTTTTTGCCGTTTGTATTGTATGCATTGGGGTTTTGTGCAAAAAGCACGCTGCCGCAAAGCACCAATACCATAGATGCGTAATTTTTCATAATAGAGTGCGGAATTGGTTATTATTAATATGAGGTAATCTTCTTAAGCTGGGAGATAGTTTGCGTAGGACTATCAGACTTAAATACAAAGTTTCCGGCAACAAGCACATCAGCTCCTGCTTCTACCAGAGCTTTGGCGTTTTTATCATTTACACCGCCGTCTATCTCAATAAGGGTAGGGGCATTGTGCTTGACAATAATTTCTTTAAGCTGCTTTATCTTTCACAAGTAACAATAAGA
>CAMPIZ010000328.1 GCA_946886675.1 uncultured Flavobacterium sp. | reverse complement strand
TCTACAGACAGCAAAACATATATGCAAATTATTTTTAATAATTCTAAATAAAGAAAAAGCCACGCTTAAAAACGTGGCTTTTTTGGATATATTTTTATCAATAATTACAGATCAAAACCCATCTGTACACCAAGCTTCATTGCGATTATTTTGTTAATCCTGTTTTTAAGCTCTGTTATTCTTATGCTTTCAATAACTTCATTAGAAAAAGCATACATAAGCAATGCCTTTGCTTCTTTTTGCGGTATACCTCTTGATTGCATGTAGAACATAGCATCTTCATCAAGCTGCCCTATAGTACAACCATGTGAACATTTTACATCGTCTGCAAAAATCTCAAGCTGAGGCTTCGCATTTATGGTCGCTTTGTCACTAAGCAATACATTGTTATTCTGCTGAAAAGCATCGGTTTTCTGCGCTTCTTTTTCAACATAAATCTTACCGTTAAACACACCTGTAGAGCTTCCGTCAAAAATTCCTTTATAATTCTGGTGGCTTTCACAATTAGGCTCTGCATGGTTAACAAGCGTGTAGTGGTCTACGTGTTGCTTATCGCTTATTATTGTAATACCTTTAAGAGTGCTTTCCACATGCTCCCCCTCATGATAAAAATTAAGGTTGTTCCTCGTTATATTACCACCAAAAGAGAAGGTATGCACACTGGCATTACTATCCCTTTTTTGTGAAATATATGTATTATCAATAAGGTTGGCGCTTTGAATATCATTCTGGATTTTATAGTAATCCACAATAGCATTTTCCTGTGCAAAAATTTCTGTTACCGAATTTGTAAGTACAGGGTTGGAATTTAGGCTTTGATGCCTTTCTATAATTTGCACCTGAGCATTTTTACCTACAACTATAAGGTTGCGGGGCTGTACCATTAAGGCTGCTTCATTACCTGTAGAAAAGCTTATAATTTCTATAGGTTTATCGGCTATCTTGTTTTTCGGTATGTTTATATAAGCACCTTCACACGCAAAAGCTGTGTTAAGCGATGTAAGGCTGTCCTGTGTATTGGCAATCTTATTAAAATAAGTATCAATAACCTCTTTATATTTCGGTTTTGTAAGCGCCGAAGACATTAGGCAAACATCAAGCCCGTCATGCGTTGTAGATGAAAGGAACGAACTGAAAATACCGTCTATAAAAACAATTTTATAGGTATCAATTTCGTGAAGGAAATATTTCTTAACATCAGCATAACTCAATGCGTTTTCCTGTTTAGGGAATACACTAAAATCATTCTTCAATATAGCATTAAGCGATGTATATTTCCACGCTTCTTCCTTCTTGCTTGGGAATCCTTTATTTTCAAAATTCTTAATGGCCTCAGTACGTATGTTATGTAAATCAGCATTTACATCCACACGCTCTTCAAAAGCCATAAAAGAAGATAATAATTTCTCTTTTAAATCCATGTTTTAAGTCGAAAGTTTTAAGTCGAAAGTCATAAAGGCTTTCTCTTACACTTTTTTTAGATATTTTATAAAACCGCTAAGCAGTCTTGAAATCTCCGTAATTTCAGAAAGTAAATCATTAAATACTTCCTGTTGAATATAGTTCAAATCAAAAGCTAAATATAACTGTGATCTGACTTCTCCGGCAGATCCTTTTGCCATATATAAGAAATGAATGAACTCTTTATCTGTATTTCTTTCAAACCCTTCAGCTATGTTAGACGAAACGGATACAGATGCTCTTCTTATTTGCCTCCCAAGATCAAAATCATTCTTAAAATTATCATCGCCGGTAATTTCATATATTCTTTTATTAAACATTCTGGCCTTCTGCCAGGAGTTTATCTCCTCAAAAGAACTGAACTTTCCCATTATTCCGGCTTTAAGACTTTTGACCTTAGACTTTAAGACTAATTTTCAGATTTTATCCAGTCGTATCCTTTTTCCTCAAGTTCGTATGCAAGTTCTTTGCCTCCCGACTTCACAATCTTACCATTGTAAAGTACATGCACAAAATCCGGAACGATATAATCTAAAAGCCTTTGGTAATGTGTAATTACTACTACAGCATTATCTTTGTTTCTAAGTTTGTTTACGCCATTGGCTACAATGCGAAGTGCATCAATATCAAGACCTGAATCGGTTTCATCAAGAATAGCAAGTTTTGGCTCAAGCATTGCCATCTGGAATATCTCATTACGTTTTTTCTCGCCGCCTGAAAAACCTTCGTTTAATGAACGTGATAAAAATTTCCTGTCTATTTCTAACAGTTCCGATTTTTCACGGATAAGTTTCAGCATCTCATTAGCAGGCATTTCTTCCTGGCCATTGGCTTTACGGCTCTCGTTTATTGCAGTTTTCATGAAATTAGTTACCGATACTCCCGGTATTTCTACAGGATACTGGAATGAAAGGAAAACTCCCTTGTGTGCTCTCTCCTCAGGGGCAAGTTCGCCAATATCCTCTCCTTCAAGAAAAATTTCCCCATCAGTAACTTCATATTCTTCTTTTCCTGCTATAACAGATGAAAGCGTACTTTTACCGGAACCATTAGGCCCCATAATAGCGTGTACCTCACCTGCTTTCACTTCAAGGTTTATACCTTTTAAAATTTCTTTATCTTCAACACTTGCGTGTAAATTTTTAATTGATAGCATTTGTATATTTTATATTATATAAAACTAATGTTTATTGTTTCTTCCGGACTCTTAGCATCAAAATGCTTATTGCCAATATATTCCATTCCTAAATAATCTGAAGACTTACGAAAAGGGATATAAAAATCATAATCAATCTCTTTTTCAGGAGAGTTAGATAGTACTGCTACTTTTTTCCCTCTCAATTTTCTGCCTGTTTCTTTTTCAACCGTAATTAAATCTGAAAAGCGGTCTAAAAAAACTTTCATAATACCACTCATGCTGTACCAGTATATTGGGGTGGCAAAAATAAAAATCTCATAATTGTCAATAATCTTCCTAATTAAAGG
>CAMPIZ010000327.1 GCA_946886675.1 uncultured Flavobacterium sp. | reverse complement strand
CGATATGGCTATGCTACAGAAAAAAATAATATAAATATAAGCTACCATAATTTACATACAGATGGATATCGCGATAACAGTACTTACAATCGCGATGGCGTAACACTGGCTGGAGAGTTATTTAAAACCAATAATGCCTCGCTCTCTTATTTTACAAATTACACCCATCTTAAGGCATACATACCCAGCTCTGTAGACAGGGAGACTTTTGAAAATAATCCGCGGGCAGCGGCACAAACATGGTCAGATGCAAAAGGATATGAAGAATATGACTCCTATCTGGGCGGACTTGCGTATAACTGGCAGGCAACATCATGGCTTAAAAATGCCACATCAATATTTATAAATACAAAAGAGAACTATGAACCCAGGCCTTTTGATATTCTTAGCCAAAATTCTACAGCATATGGTGCCCGTACACAGTTTATGGGAACTTTTTCCCTGGGTAATATAAAACCCGAATTTATTGCAGGAACTGAATTATTTAAAGATGATTTTAAAGGAAGCACCTTTGCCAACTTGTATGAAAGCAACAATGGAAAAGGCAGCCTTCAGGGAGAGCGGCTTAGCGGCACAGAGCAGAAAAGGTATTTTGTAAATGCTTTTGCACAGCTAAGGGTTCCTATACTAAAAAAACTGGAAGTACAGGCAGGGCTTAATTACAACAAAACCAGTTTTCAGCTGGATAATATTTTTCCGGCTGAAAGCATTTCTTCACAAGATTACAGTTACAATGCCATCTGGTCTCCACAATTATCCCTTTTATATAAGCCTGCTGCACTGCAAACATTATATGTTTCAGCAAGTCATGGTTTTTCATTACCGGGAATAGAAGAAACACTCACTCCTGAAGGAACCATAAACCCAAATATAAAACCTGAAAACGGTTATAATCTGGAAGCGGGTGCAAAATTTTATCTGTTTAATAAAAAGTTTTATACAGAAATAGCACTATACACTATGCAGGTTAAAGACCTTCTTGTAGCCCAAAGGACAGGTGATGACCAATATGTAGGTATAAATGCCGGTAAAACACTGCATCAGGGGATTGAATTTTCGGCAAACTATTTCTGGCAGTTAAATCAGTCACTGTTATTGCGCCCTTATTTTGCTGCATCAGTTGGGAGCTATAAGTTTAAGGAATTTATTGACGGAGATAATGACTATACCGGAAATGATTTAACCGGAGTGCCTGCCAATAAACTAAATGGAGGCTTTACATTTGAGACTGCATCCGGGCTATATTTTTCTTCAGATTTTTACTTTACAGATAAAATCCCTTTAAACGACGCTAATTCTGAATATAATAAGAGCTACAGCCTGCTTAACCTTAAAGCGGGATACCGTTTTACTTTATTTGAGGGTCTAGCCGCGTATATTGCAGCGGGGGCCAATAATATTACCAATACCCAATATGCCTCTATGGTATTGGTTAATGCAACCGGTTTTGGGGGTGCTGCTCCAAGGTATTACTACCCCGGACTTCCGGCCAACTACTATGGAAATTTAATGCTTACTTATTTATTTTAAAGGAAAGATAACACCCATTGCTATATTATAAGTATTAAAGCCGGCATTATATTCCTTAAGTCCAAGGTTTGAAGTATGCCTTACATTAGGGCGCAGATCTATTACCACCATGCCCATATCTATCATAATACCAATTGCAAAAACATCACAAAAAGCAAATCCTTTGGGTAATCTTTCCGTATCTGTATCGGTAATCATAGGCCCTATATTCCCCATTGCATAGAATCCAAATACTCCATCAGCATTATACTTTACTAAAAAGGCTACATTAAGTATATATTCGCGCAGCTCTTTCAACTTTGTATACTCTGCACGTTTCTGTTCATAATCAGGTTCATCAGGAGTTACAAAATAAGGGTTTTGCAGCTGGTGCCGGGCAAAATTAATTTCAGGCTGCAGTGCCAGAAGATATTCCCACTTCCCGTAAGGATTCAAACTGTAGTATAGCTGGCATTGTATATAGCTGTTGGAATAACTGTAGTCTATATTTTTAAATTCGTGGCCAAAGCCATAGGCTGCCCCAATGGAAAATCGTGCCGGAATTGTATCTTCCTGCGCATGCATATTAAAGCCTAATAAGAAAAAAAGTATTGTCTTATATAGCATATCAACACCTTTTGCTTATTAAAATTACTGATTTATTTCTATCAATACCATACTATAGCTTTTTATATCTTTACGCAATAGGCCATTATACTAATGATACAAAGTTTAACCTCCCGAATATCTGAGATTACTGCACACCGAGCTATTAGAGATAAACTATCAGGCATGGTAATTAATAACAAAGCATTACTACCTGAGTTAATGGCTTTTGCCTTTGACACAACTAATAAAAATCATTTTAAAGCCTGCTGGATATGCGAACTGGTATTTGAAAAGCATATTGAATGGTTACAGGAATACCTTAACGGTTTTTGCAACTCACTCTCCAAATTTAGTCATGAAAGCGCGTTACGGCCAATATCAAAAATATGCCTGTTTGCTGTTGAAAAGCATTCTAAGGATAAAGGCGGGTTTTTAGAACGCGAGCATATAAACCAGATTACCGAATCCTGTTTTGACTGGCTTATAAACCCCGAAGGCAAGGTTGCCACAAAAGCCTATGCTATGCGGGCATTGTACCTGCTTGGCAAAAAAGACGATTGGATATACCCTGAACTGGAGAACATATTGTCACTTGACTTCCCGCAACACAGCGCAGGCTACCAGGCCGCAGCAAAAGATATTTTAAGAAAAATAAGAAAATATAAACAACAGGCTGATGACAGAAATTCCTAAAAATAACAGCCTGCTGTTCAGGATAACTACTAACCTTACCTTTTGGGTGCTAATAGCTATTATAGCTGCTGTATTATTAGGGCATTATGCTCCTGAAACAGGCATTAAAATGAAAGTAGTAGGTGATGGCTTTATTAAAATT
>CAMPIZ010000326.1 GCA_946886675.1 uncultured Flavobacterium sp. | reverse complement strand
GTGGTAGACAACTCGATAGATGAAGCGCTTGCCGGACATTGTGATACTATACATGTTACCATTAATGAAGATAATTCTGTTACTGTAGAAGATAACGGACGCGGTATCCCGGTTGATTTACACAAAAAGGAAGGTGTTTCTGCCCTTGAGGTTGTAATGACAAAAATCGGTGCCGGAGGTAAGTTTGATAAAGATTCCTATAAAGTTTCCGGAGGTTTGCATGGTGTTGGGGTGTCGTGTGTTAACGCGCTTTCAGACCATTTAAAAGCTACTGTTTACAGGGATGGGAAAATATATGAGCAGGAATATGAAAGAGGTAAATCTCTTTATCCGGTAAAACAGATTGGTGAAACAGATAAAAGAGGTACTACGGTAACTTTTAGGCCTGATACTACCATTTTTACCCAGACAATAGAGTATTCTTATGATACGCTTGCCGCACGTATGCGTGAGCTTTCTTTTCTAAACAAAGGGATAACCATTACCCTTGTTGATAGAAGGGAAAAGAATGATAAAGATGAGTTTCTTTCGGAAACTTTCCATTCTGAAGAAGGATTAAAGGAGTTTGTTAAGTTTCTTGATGGAAACAGAGAGCCTATTATTGCCAGCGTAATAAGCATGGAAACCGATAAGGGTGAAATTCCTGTTGAGGTTGCCCTTGTTTATAATACAAGTTATACAGAAAATATTTTCTCATACGTTAATAATATTAATACCCATGAAGGTGGTACACACCTTTCCGGATTCCGAAGGGGATTAACAAATACGCTTAAAAAATATGCTGATAATTCAGGGCTTTTAGATAAGCTTAAATTTGAGATTTCCGGTGATGACTTCCGTGAGGGGTTGACTGCGATTATCTCTGTAAAAGTTGCAGAGCCGCAGTTTGAAGGGCAAACCAAGACGAAGCTTGGTAACCGTGAGGTTGTAGCCCCGGTTAGCCAGGCGGTAAGCGAAATGCTGGAAACCTATCTGGAAGAAAACCCTAACGATGCCAAAACGATAGTGCAAAAGGTTATCCTTGCTGCACAGGCACGCCATGCAGCTAAAAAAGCCCGCGAAATGGTGCAGCGTAAAACTGTTATGGGCGGAGGAGGTCTTCCGGGTAAATTGTCCGACTGTTCAGAGCAGGATCCTGCTAAATGCGAAATATTCCTTGTAGAGGGAGACTCTGCGGGAGGTACTGCAAAGCAGGGCCGTGACCGTAACTTTCAGGCAATCCTTCCGCTAAGGGGTAAAATCCTTAACGTGGAAAAGGCAATGCAGCATAAAGTTTTTGAAAACGAAGAGATTAAAAATATATTTACTGCTCTTGGTGTAACGGTAGGTACTGCTGAAGACAGTAAAGCGCTTAACCTTGAAAAGCTTCGTTATCATAAGGTGGTTATTATGTGTGATGCCGATGTTGATGGCAGCCACATCTCTACACTTATATTAACATTCTTCTTCAGGTTTATGAAAGAGCTTATAGAGAATGGGCACGTTTATATTGCCACCCCACCATTATACATGGTGAAAAAAGGAAACAAGAAAGAGTATGCATGGACAGAAAACCAGCGTGACATGATTTCTGAAAGAATGGGTGGCGGTACAAGCATACAGCGCTACAAAGGTCTTGGAGAGATGAATGCTGAGCAGCTTTGGGATACTACAATGGATCCAGAACGCAGGACGCTTCGCCAGGTAAGTATAGACAGCCTTGCAGAGGCAGACAGGATATTCTCTATGCTTATGGGGGATGAGGTTCCGCCAAGAAGAGAGTTTATCGAGAAGAATGCTGCGTATGCCAAAATT
The DNA here is from genome assembly GCA_946886675.1 of uncultured Flavobacterium sp. The sequence continues at coordinate 1,166 of CAMPIZ010000326.1, read as the reverse complement.
GATGCGTAATAAACTACAGAATATATTAAAACGGGATGTTATAACAGCATCCCGTTTTTTATTTTATTAAGCTCAAAAAAATGTAGTAATATTAATACGCATAATGTGCTTTAAACGGTTGGTTTTGTTATATTTGTTAAGAACAAGATCTGGATTAATTAACCAACGCTAAAAAATATAATTTATGAAAGTAACTATTGTAGGTGCCGGTAATGTGGGCGCTACATGTGCAGACGTGATTTCTTACAGAGGAATTGCGAGTGAGGTTGTGCTGCTGGACATAAAAGAAGGCTTTGCAGAGGGTAAAGCTATGGATATTATGCAATGTGCAACAACTACAGGATTTAACACAAGAGTTTCAGGAAGTACAAACGATTACTCTAAAACTGCAAACAGTAATGTTGTGGTTATAACATCAGGCATACCAAGAAAACCCGGCATGACCAGGGAAGAGCTTATAGGTATCAATGCAGGAATAGTAAAATCTGTGGCAGATAATGTGCTAAAGCATTCTCCGGATGCTATTATAGTAGTGGTGTCTAACCCTATGGATACCATGACGTATCTTACTTTGAAAGCTACAGGCCTGCCTAAAAACAGGATTATAGGCATGGGTGGTGCACTGGACAGTTCCCGATTTAAATATTATCTTTCTAAAGCGCTTGACAAACCATCTAATGATGTTCAGGGTATGGTTATAGGAGGGCATGGCGATACTACCATGATTCCTTTAACAAGGCTTGCTTCCTATAATGGCAGCCCTGCGGCTAATTTCCTTTCTCAGGAAGTGCTTGATAAAGTTACTGCCGATACCATGGTAGGAGGTGCTACACTTACAGGGCTTTTAGGCACTTCTGCATGGTATGCACCAGGGGCATCGGTGGCTTACCTTGTAGACAGTATTTTACACGACCAGAAGAAAATGATACCTTGTTCTGTATATCTTGAAGGGGAATACGGACAAAGCGATATTTGCATAGGAGTACCTTGTATTATTGGTAAAAATGGTATAGAGGAGATTGTAAATATAAACCTTGATGAAAAAGAAAAAGCCTTATTTGAAAAAAGTGCAGATGCCGTAAGGAATATGAATGCCGACCTGAAATCAGTGCTGGCTTAACTTTTTTATAATATACAGTAAAAGACTGCTATAAGCAGTCTTTTTT
>CAMPIZ010000325.1 GCA_946886675.1 uncultured Flavobacterium sp. | reverse complement strand
GGGCATTACCATATTGGTAAGCTTGCAAAGTGATATAAGCCTGCCTTCTTCGTCGGTTACTTTTATTTCCCACAGGTGCAGGCTCCTGCCCTGGTGTATTATCCTTGCAGTTCCGGTTACTATGCCGTCCCGTTTGGCTCGAAGGTGATTTGCCGAAATTTCGATACCCCTTACCTCCTGCACTTCCGGATTTACAAACAGCAGCGATGCCGCACTGCCCACACTCTCGGCCAGCGCTACTGTTGCCCCGCCGTGAAGCAGTCCCATAGGCTGGTGCACACGGGAGTTAACAGGCATTTTTGCTTCCAGAAAGCCTTCACCGGCATCGGTAAAAGTTATATCGAGGGTTTCCATTAAGGTATTTTTGCAAAAGTTGTTGCACATTTCAAGTGCCTTTTCTCTGTCGAATGCCATGGTATTTGTTTTGGAATGTAAAGTTACTGAATAGTGCCGAATATTTGAGTATACAGTATTCAGTCGCAGTAAGCAGTTTTTAATTTTGTTTTTACTGTTTACTGAAGACTGTAAACTAAATAAGAATTTTCCCCGTTTACTATTAAGCTGTTTTTAAAAATTTCAAATTAATAGCTACATTTACAAAAAATTGTTATTTATGCGCCACTATTTGCTGTTGCTTATTGCGGGATTTATAGTTTCGCTAACCTCATGCCGTTCTGATTTTGAGTTTGAGCCAAGCTCGGGCGGACTCGGGTTTTCTAAAGATACCGTATACCTTGACACTGTGTTTACAAACATTGGGTCGAGCACTTATACCCTTAAGGTATACAACAACAGCGATAAGGACATTAAAATACCTACCCTGCAGCTGGGGCAGGGCGAAGACTCTAAATACCGCCTTATGGTAGACGGGCTTCCGGGGCGTGTGTTTCATGATATAGAGCTGCTGGCTAACGACAGTATGTTTGTGTTTATTGAAACGACGATAGACTATAATGAATTTGTAAATCAGGAAAATACATTTTTATATACCGACAGGATCGAGTTTCATAACTCGGCCGGCACACCGCAACTGGTTGAGCTGGTTACCCTGGTACAGGATGCAGTGTTCCTCTATCCGCAAAGGGATGATTCAGGCAATTATGAAAGCATACCTGTAAGCGAAACCGATAACACCCCTATTTATGGCTTTAACCTGAGCCATAGCGAACACAACGATGAGTTTATATGGACCAATACCAAGCCCTATGTAATATACGGTTATGCAGCTGTACCTACAGGCGAAACGCTTACGGTAAACCCTGGCGCAAGGGTGCATTTTCATGCAAACTCCGGTGTTATTGTGCGCAACGGAGCCGTAATAAATATTGGCAATGAAACCGATGCCGCTACCGACGAAAACTTTGTGGTTTTTGAAGGCGACAGGCTGGAGCCCGATTTTTCTGATATACCTGGGCAATGGGGCGCATTATGGATGCAGGAAGGCAGTAGCGGCAATCTTAACAATGCCATTATTAAAAATGCTACAGTAGGCATTATTGCCGAAGGCCATGATAACACACCGCAAACCCTAAAACTGCGTAATGTACAGATATACAATAACAGCAACATAGGCATACTGGCCCGCAACGGGCACATATATGGCGAAAATGTTGTGATAAACATGGCGGGAGAAGCATCGCTGGCAGCAACACTGGGCGGTATTTATACCTTTAAGCACTGTACTTTTGCAAACTACTTTAACAGCTTTAACCAGGTACCGGTATTAATTACAGATAACCAGGAAACACCGGATGCCATACTTGTGGCAGATATGGATGCCTCGTTTGAAAACTGTATACTGTACGGCTCTTCCAGCTTAGGGTTTTTACTGGATAGGCGTGATGAAAGCGACAGCACTGCGTTTAATTATAAGTTTACCAACTCTTTTATAAAGTTTGTGGATTACACTAACCGGTTTAGAAACAATCCTTTATATGAGTTTGATAATCCGTTGCTGTTTGAAGACTGTCTTATTGCAGAAAATTCAACCACTCTTAAGCCGGAATATGAAGACCCTGAGAATAACAAACTGAATATCAGCGATGAGTCGGCTGCAAACGGAATTGGCAGCACAACGGTAGCTGCTCAGGTACCTTTTGATATAAAAAATACAGCCAGAAGCACTACTGCACCAGACGCCGGAGCCTATGAAAGCGTGGCTTTTAGCGAAGATTAACACTTTCTTAGCAAAACTGACAAAAATTTTCATAATTTTGTTTTACAAACCATAAAAACAGCTGATTATGAAAAAATTATGTATTGCACTGTCGGCAATAGCAGTGTGTTTAGCATCCTGTAAGAAGGAAGAAAAAACAGTAATCGATGAAACCGTGGTGAAAGACACCGTGGCTGTTGAAGAACCGGCTCCTGAACAGCCTATGGATTCTGCAGCGGTACAAGCGGCATGGATGGCCCATAGTACTCCTGGCGATATGCATAAAATGATGGCTGATGAAGAAGGCAAATGGAATTGTGACATGACATTCTGGATGGGCCCTGATGCACCTCCTGAAAAATATACCTCAGGCTGTGAAGTAAAAATGATACTGGGTGGCCGTTATCAAAAAACTGTTTACAGCGGCGACATGGGCGGAATGCCGTTTGAAGGCATTGGTACGCTTGCTTTTAACAACACTACAAATGAGTTTACCTCTACCTGGATAGACAATATGGGTACGGGTATGATGGTTTTAAAAGGCACTTATAACGGTAACACAAGAACCACTACCCTTACAGGCACAACCGTAGACCCTGTTACAAAATCGCAAAAAAAGGTACGTGAACTTTATGATATTGTAGACGAAGATACACGCAAGATGCAAATGTTTGAAACCTCTGAAGGAGGTGAAGAATACAAAATGATGGAAATAGTAATGACCAGAAAATAATCTTTATTTTAGAATTATTCCCCCGAATAATTTTAATCCCCTATCCCGCCCTAAAAGGCGGGATTTTTTATTTATTATATGA
>CAMPIZ010000324.1 GCA_946886675.1 uncultured Flavobacterium sp. | reverse complement strand
TTCCATATCAGCACCATAACCGTAACCGTAGCCGTAACCATAGCCATAGCCATAGCCATAGCCTGTTTTTCTGTCAGTGTCATTCAACACCATAGCCATGTTAGGTAATTTATTTTCCGTGTACATACTTTGCGGAATAGCCAGCATTCTCTTATCAAGGTAATTGGCCCTCGACACATAAATAAATGAATCTGCATAATGAGCAACAATAAGCGTATCTGTAACGAGACTTACCGGAGCTGTATCTACTATTACATAATCATACTCTTTCTTCACCTGAACAAATAGATCTTTTACTTTATTGCCCATCAATAATTCTGCCGGGTTAGGTGGTATAATACCAGGCGGCATTATATAGAAGTTTTCAAACTCGCCATATTTGATAATATACTCATTAATATCAGTACTGGATGAAGACAGGTAATTTGTCAGACCTTTTGAAGGTATATTAATGTACTCATCAAGCTTTGGATTCCTGATATCCATACCTATCAACAATACTTTTTTACCCGTCATTGCAATAGTAGTGGCAAGGTTAACAGAGATAAAAGTTTTGCCTTCTTTAGGCAGGGTTGAAGTTACAAAAATCATCTTTGCCTCTCCCTCAGGTACCTGATTAAGCATAAACTCCAGGTTTGTCCTAACTATTCTAAGTGCTTCTGCAGTACCAGACCTTCCATGAAGATTAACCAACTCACTGCTTGTTTCAGAACGCGGAACATCGCCCAGGAAAGGTACAGTAAGATTTTCCAGATCAGAATTGCTGTGAATTTTAGTATCAAGCAAGTCACGCAAATAGATAATTACAAACGGAATTAATGCTCCCAGTAATAATGCTGCCAAAAGTATTATATTACTTTTTGGTGAAACCGGAACCGGATCAGCATACGCACTATCTATAATCTTAGCATTTGGCGCCGTTACCGCAAGCGAAATTGCATTTTCCTCTCTCTTTTTAAGAAGATATAAGTAAAGTTCATCTTTAATAATTCTTTGCCTTTCAATCTTCCTAAACTCTCTTTCCTGTCTTGGAGCCTGATTTATTCTGCTTTCAAGAAAGTTCTCCTGACTTTCAAGATTCCTGTTTGCTATTTTAAGAGAGGATTTTAGATTATTAAGACTGTTAATTATACTGCTCCTTAATCCTTCAAGCTGCATTTCTAATTTAATAACTCTTGGATTCTCTTCGGTAGCTGATTCTAACACTCTTTGCTTATACAACACTAAATTATTGTATTCCCCAATCAAGCCGGCGGCCTCCCCTTCAGGAATTAAATTAGAAGGAACAGTTGTTGTTTTATCTCCCTCCCTCATGAAGTCGAGCATATAACTTACAACTTTAAGCTGGGTTTCATTCTCAATTACACTTTTATTATTTTCACTAGCACTTGTTAGAGTAAGTTGTACATCAGAAACTATATCTGTCAGGCCCTCTTCTTTTTTAAATGACTCCACATCCCTTTCTACTGTATCCAGTTCTTTGGTTAATGAAGCAAGTCGGTCATTAATAAAAATTTCTGTGTTTTTAGCTACCTGATTTTTATCATCAATAGCATCTTTATTATACCTTTCAATTAAAGTGTTAATAAAATCAACCCCTTTTTCCATTACCGGATCAGCAAGAGATAAAGAAATAACACTCGTCATTTTATTTACTGTTGAAATCTGAAGCTTATTCCTGTAAGCCATCGCTACTTTTTCCAAAGGAGATAGCTGGATTAATATCTCATATTCTGACAAAGGCTTATTTATTATTAAGCTATCCATTACAGATGTTACCACCATTGTACCCATTTCAGACTTAAAAGAGTCTCCAAATGAATATTTTCCTTTACTTTCGCCTTCTGAATTAAATAATTCGAATTTAATATCAGATAATGGCTTAATTGTAAAAGTTGTATCTGTTCTAAAAAAGTTGTCTCCAGTTTCATAGAAGTTTACCCTAATTGGAGATGACTGATATGCTTCAGAAGTTTTTACATTACCCTTATTAAAGTAGCGCACATTGAAACTTAATTTTTTTGCGGTACTCAATGATAAAGTACGAGCCTTAAGCACTTCGATCTCATTATCAACATTACTTTTAGCTCCTCCCATAAAACCCAAGTCACTGAAAGCAGAAAGTTCATCTGCTAAACCTCCTTTTTTTTCATCCTTAATAAGGATCGTTGCCGAAATATTGTACTCTGGCGTAGCATAACGCAAATAAAGAAATGCAATAAAAAGGCAGAGAATAATACTAACAGTAAACCATTTCCAATGAACAAGATAACGATCTATCTGCTCTCTTATATTAAAATTGCCTTCCTTCTCGTGCTGCGGTAATTGAGGTAAATTATTTTGCATCATTTTTATCTTGTTATTAAAGCAGCTAAAGCAATTAATACAGAAACAGCTGATATAGCCACACTAATATTAGGACCTACGGCAGAAGAATTAATTTTGGTTTTATTTGGCTCAACATAAACCATGTCATTTTGAGTAAGATAGTAAAAAGGAGAATTAATAAAATCTGCGTTAGTCATATCAACATAATTATGAGAAATCTTTCCTTCATTTTCACGAATAATAAGAACCTTTTTTCTGTTCCCATATATAGTCATATCACCCGCCAACGTAAGAGCTTCAGGAAGCGTAATACGCTCTGTTTGTATATTAAAAGTTCCCGGCCTTACAACTTCACCGGAAACAGAGATTTCAAAATTAATTATTCTTAGGTTAATAACAGGATCTTTAATATAGTTTAGCAATTCTTTTCGTAGCTGTTGTAAAGCTTCAGTTCTGGTTAAGCCTCCGAGTTTAATAGTACCTAAAACAGGAAAATCTATATTACCATCTTTATCAATCAAATAACTTTGATACCTTAATTGTGTAGCAGATGCATCCAGCGGGCCTGCCATTGATGTGCCCACTACGGAAACTGCAGGCAAATTAAATTCATCAGCAGCACCGTCTGGAGCGTGACCAGCTA
>CAMPIZ010000323.1 GCA_946886675.1 uncultured Flavobacterium sp. | reverse complement strand
AACCTTAGCTTACCTATAACATAGGAACGGGTATAGCTCTCAAGATTATTTACATTAATATACTCTATATCAAGCGTATCTTTTAGTTCAATTTTTTTCCTGTGTATAGGTTCGCCTCCCAGCCTTCTTAGCGTATCTAAAAAAGCTTTTGCAGCATCCTCACCCTTATCAATAATTTCCCTTCCTTCATCAAAGGAGATTACTGAGAATCCGTTAATGTCAGGTTTAATATAGATGTCTGTAAGCTTACGCTTCTTTACCATTTTTTCAATCATTTGGTAATTGTTAATTTGTACCAGCACCCCCGTTGCACCTTTAATTTCATCACGGGTTTTAAGGTCATCCTGAACATCTATACCTATTATAATATCAGCGCCCATTTTCCGCACCTCTTCTACAGGATAATTATTGGTAACGCCACCGTCTATAAGCAGCCTCCCGTCTATTTCTACAGGATAATAAAGTGATGGGAATGCTCCGCTGGCCAGGATGGCATCAGGCAGTATGCCTTCACGAATAACGACTTCCTTACCGGTTTCAATATCGGTAGCGATACATACAAAAGGAATAGGAAGATTATCGAAATCCCTTATGTGCCTAACATGGTTAGTTAGCCTGTTTACAATGGCATAGTTATACAACCCCTTAGATACAGCTGTGGGAAATCCAAGTTTAAAGTTTTTAAACGGCAGCGTAAGTGCATAAACTTCATCATTACGCTTTTCAAAAAAGTTCTTGGAACCCCGCGGTGTAAAATCACGAAGTACCGCATCGGCATCAAGCTGGTTAAAAATTGAGTCCAGGCTGCTTGCAGAATAACCTGCAGCATAAAGCCCACCTATAATGGCGCCCATGCTTGTACCGCCTATGTAATCTATTTCAACTCCGGCATCTTCCAGTACTTTAAGCGCTCCTATATGCGCAAGGCCTTTTGCTCCTCCGCCACTTAGAACCACACCAATTTTTGGCTTATCCTTATCCTGCGCCATAAATGTATGGGCTAATAACAGACAGAGCAGGGTAAGGAGTGGTTTTCTCATTTGTTTTCTTACTTTTTATAAAATTCAGTAATCTTTTTAGCTTTGGAAGGCCCTATCACTTTTGCTATCTCTTCTTCCGGGGCTGCGGTAAGCCTTTTAACCGATTTAAAATGTTTGAGCAACATTATCATTGTTTTTTCTCCTATTCCCGGTATGCTTTCAACAGATGTTTGCAGCGCGCCTTTACTTCGTTTATCCCTATGGAATGTTATTCCGAACCTGTGGGCTTCATTCCTTAGATGCTGAATTATCTTTAAGGTTTCAGATTTTTTATCAAGATACAAAGGAACCGAGTCACCGGGGTAATAAATTTCTTCAAGTCTTTTCGCTATGCCTAATATAGTAATTTTCCCACGCAACCCCAACACTTCCAGACTTTTTAATGCGGAAGAAAGCTGCCCCTTGCCCCCATCTATAATTATAAGCTGAGGAAGTGGTTCGTTTTCATCCAGTAAACGCCTATAACGCCGGAAAACAACCTCTTCCATCGAGGCAAAATCGTTTGGCCCTTCAACCGTTTTTATATTAAAATGGCGGTAATCTTTTTTGCTGGGCTTGCCGTCTTTAAAAACAACGCAGGCCGACACAGGATTAGTACCCTGAATGTTTGAGTTATCAAAACATTCAATATGCCTTGGTTCTTCCGGCAGGCGAAGGTCTTTCTTCATCTGGGCCATAATGCGGTTGGTGTGTCTGTCAGGATCCACAATTTTTATCTGCTTCAGCTGATCCATCCTGTAAAACCTTGCATTGCGTTCAGACAAATCTAATATCTGCTTCTTATCCCCAAGCTTCGGCACTGTTATTTTTACATCCTCGCCCAGGTTTATTTCAAAAGGTACAAGCACTTCTTTAGACCTTAAATGAAAGCGCTCCCTTAACTCCACCACCGCAAGCTCCAGCAGCTCTTCATCTGTTTCTTCAAGCTTCTTCTTTATTTCCATGGTGTGGGAGCGTATAATGGCTCCGTGTGACACCTGAATAAAATTCACATAGGCCATACTCTCATCAGATATAATACTGAATACATCTATATTTGAGATTCTTGGATTAAATACGGTAGATCGTGACTGGTAGTTTTCCAGCACTTCTATTTTTTCCTTTATTTTTTGTGCTTCTTCAAACTGCATGTCTGTAGCATACTGCTGCATCAGCTTTCGGAAATCTTTAAGGCTTTCCTTAAAATTCCCCTTCAGTATTTCACGTATGGCATCCACATTTCCCTGGTACTCCTTAAGTGACTGATACCCTTCGCATGGGCCTTTGCAGTTACCTATATGATACTCCAGGCAAACCTTGTATTTACCGCTTCGGATGTTTGTCTCGTTAAGGTCATAATTACAGGTGCGCAGCTGATATAATTCTTTTATAAGGTCTAACAGCGTATGTACCGTTTTAAAGCTTGTGTAAGGTCCAAAATACTCCGATCCGTCCTTTATCATCTTGCGGGTAGAGAATATTCGCGAAAATGGCTCTTTCTTAATACAAATCCAGGGATAAGTTTTATCATCCCGCATCATTACATTATACCTTGGCTGGTGCTTTTTTATAAGATTGTTTTCCAGCAGCAGGGCGTCATTTTCGGTAGGGACAACAATATGCTTAATGGTAACGATCTTTTTAACCATTACCCTTGTTTTTCCGTATTCGTGTACTTTAGTAAAATAAGATGAAACCCTTTTTTTCAGGTTCTTAGCCTTCCCTACATACAGCAGTTTACCATCTTTGTCATAATACTGGTAAACACCGGGGCTGTCGGGCAGGGTTTGTATTTGTAATTCCAGCGGCGTTTGCATGTAACAAAGTTAAAAAACAAATCATTACATTAAACTTCAAAAAACTGCTATTGTTGTCATAATATGCGCTATAATTTATATTTTTATCCTTTCTGCATAACTATGGCAAAACACAAAGACATTACCATACTGGGAGAAACCGT
>CAMPIZ010000322.1 GCA_946886675.1 uncultured Flavobacterium sp. | reverse complement strand
AGAATTAATATAATCTAATTTTACTTTAAAAAATAAATCAAATTAATTATAAAAAAAGCTCCTGCAATGCAGGAGCTTTTTTTATGCCTAGTTCAAGGCATAATGTTTAAATAAATATCTTATCAATATCTTCTTTACAAATGGGTTTTAAGAAGTAATCCTTTACCATACCCGAAAACTCTTTCGCCTTATTAATATCCACTTCATTATTAGAAGAGCTTATCATATAGATAACAGGCAGGGTATCAAATGTATCAACAACTTTGGCATACTCTTCCAAAAACTGCCAGCCGTTCATAATTGGCATGTTTACATCCAAAAGTATAAGATCAGGTACATTATTTTCTGTATCTGCCTGAATATGGTCTAAGGCATCCTGCCCATTTTGAAAAAAAGTTGACTTTACATCAATACTATTCTGCTTAAGAAGATTTTTCAGCAGGAAATGATAAATCTTATCATCATCAATAACATATAAACTCTTAATCTTCATCTTTAAAATAAATTTTAAACGTCGTTCCTTTATTCACTTCACTGTATACTTCTACGCTGCCTCCCATGGCTTCTATCTGGTTTTTAGTAATAAAAAGCCCTATACCCCGGGAGTTTTGGTGCTTATGGAATGTTTTGTACATTCCAAATAAAGAATTCTTATGTTTTTTTAAATCAATGCCCAGTCCGTTATCTGTAACAGATAACGTTTTTTTACCATTAATAATTTCAAAATCGTAGGAAATTATTGGGGGTCTGTCCGGACTAGAATATTTAATTGCATTTGTAGTAAAATTAAGTAATATGCTTTCCAGATAAGCCGGATTGTAATCTACCGTTATATCTAACGGAATATTCACTTCAATATTTACACCATGTTTCTTTATTTCATTATGCAAAATGTTCAGTATATTTTTAAGGTAATGCCTTAGGTTTATCTTTTCTTTTACGTTTTTTACCTCAAATTGGATTTCAACAAGCTCCCTTAAATGTCCAATAGTTACATAAAGGCCATTTGAAATAGCTTCCAGGTGTTCCAGCATTTCTTCCCTTTCCTGTTCATCAGCATTCTTAAAAAGATCTATCAGCATTTTAAGGTTGCCGGCATGCGATCTTAAATTATGCGATACTATGTGTGCAAAATTTACCAGCCTGTTGTTTTGCTCACCTATAATATTAATGGTATTACCAAGCTCCATTTCTTTCTCTTTAAGCTGTGTAATATCCTTATGGGTACCTATGGACCGTATGGCTTTCCCCTTTGCATCAAACTGTACTGCCCGGCCCCGGCTTAATACCCAGCGATACTTACCATCGTCAGTTTTTATCCTGTAAATGTTTTCAAAGGAAGGTGTTTCTCCATCGAGATGGCTGTACTTAGCCTCCTCATGTTCTTTAATATCTTCTTCATGTATACGATCCTGCCATTCATCAAGCGTAATTATTGCTTCTTTCTCCTCTTTACCAATTATCTTCATAGACTGGGCCGAAAAGTAAACCATGTTGCTTAGCATATCCCAGTCCCAAATACCTTCGGATGCTGCTTTTAACGCAAATTTGTACCGCTCTTCAGAGATTTGCAGTTGCTGCTCCTGTTCCTTTTGGTCGGTAACATCGCTAACCCTTCCATAAAAATGAATACTGCCGTCTTCCTGAACTTCGGGCTTTGCGCTGAGCCGCATCCATCTTAGCCCTTTTTTGGGAAGCTGAACCCTGAATTCATGGCTCCAGTGAACCAGTTGAGATCTTGAATACTCCAGCCTGTCCCTAAAAATCTGAAGATCTTCGGGTACAATTCGCTCTCTGAAAAAAAGATTAGTATTTTCTTCTCCATCACCGCCCTCATATTCAAAAAGCTCACTGACGGATTCACTAAGAAAGACAATTTTGTAAATATCAGTCAGCTCCCATACAATATGAAATATCAGGTCAGGTACCTGATTAAGCATTTTTTGGTAAATATTTATCTTATCCTTATTTTCAGATTCAGACATATAAGCAGTATTGGGGCATTATAAATTTAGATAAAAAAAGGCAGTTTTCTGCATTAAACAATGTATAAAATTTCCCGAAAAGAACAACATTTTATTTCCTTGGGTGGTAGGTGTTTATAACTTTATTGAGAAACCTGCGGTCTAAATGCATATAAACTTCGGTCGTTGTGATGGATTCATGACCCATCATAAGCTGAATAGAACGCAAATCGGCTCCATTTTCAAGCAGGTGCGTGGCAAAAGAATGCCTGAAAGTATGCGGACTTATTGTTTTGTGTATTCCGGCCGCCTCTGCCAGCTTTCTAATAATTGTAAAAACCATAGCTCTGGTTAGCCCGCTGCCTCTCCTGTTAAGAAATAAAGTATCTTCATGGCCCTTATTTATGGCCATCTTATTTCTTATCTCATTTATATATATATCTATATACTTTTGTGTAGAGCTGCCAACCGGAACAAAACGCTGCTTATTTCCTTTTCCGGTAATCTTTATAAACCCTTCCTCAAAAAACAGATCAGAAAGTTTTAACCCAACCAGCTCAGACACCCTGAGCCCACAGCTGTATAAGGTTTCCAGCATGGCCCTGTTACGTTCACCTTCATTACTGCTAAGATCTATAGCTTTTATGAGATTATCAATTTCAGTAACCGAAAGTGTATCGGGCAGCTTACGCCCTATTTTAGGAACTTCAATAAGCTCCATAGGGCTGTCTTTGCGATAATCTTCAAAAACGAGATAACTAAAAAAACTCTTAAGACCCGAAATAATCCTCGCCCTCGACCGTGGGTTAAGCTCTCCGGCCACACTGTAAATAAACTGTTGAATATCCTCCTCTTTAATAGTAAGAGGTGAAATATCTATCTGATTCTTATCAAGGTAATTAACCAGCCGCTGTATATCAAACGAATAATTTGTAACTGAATTTACAGACAAGCCACGCTCTATTTTAAGGTAGGTTTTATAATCTGATATAAAATTAGTCCAACTTTTCATACAGG
>CAMPIZ010000321.1 GCA_946886675.1 uncultured Flavobacterium sp. | reverse complement strand
AACATCCAGTCCATTAGTACCCGGTAACATCCAGTCAAGCAATATCAGGCCTGGCTTTTCATCATCGATTAGTTTAAGACCTGTATTTCCATTATCAGCAGTTATAACAATATAGCCTTCTTCGTGCAGTCCTTGCTGCAGGAAGTTAATTATGCCGGTTTCATCCTCTACAATCAGGATTTTCATGTATTTATATCTCTTAAATAAAGGTAATAAACCTTATTTAAATTTCAGATTAATGCTTACAATATCTGAATTTAAATTTGTTGACCTCATATAATGTCCATAACGTATTTCTAACATTGTTAATCGCTGGATGCCGAAAAGTCCATTAACAGGAGATATGTGAAAACCAAGACCTATAAAATTACTGTCAAACTTAGAAAGATCATAATTACTGGTATAAAAATCCTCCAAACCGCTATGCATTTTATAAGCATTAAAATACTTAGCGCCTGTTTGAGTATAATACCTGTAAAAGGGACTAACAGAAAAGAAAGGTGATATTTTAACAGGTATTTCAATATTAGCAGTATGTGAACTAATTCCCCAGTTATCAGTGTAAAAGCGGTAATATCCCCGTACAATTATATTATCCCCTATAAAATAATTACCACGTACAGCAAGAGGTATCTTTAACCTGCTATCGGGCAGTTTTTCCTGGTGAACACTTCCATCTGTAAAATAAACTCTGTGGAAAGGCAGTGCCAGATATCCTTGCTGTGAAACCACGTCGGCCTGAAACAATATCTGGAAATTCTTATTGATGACCTGTGAATAACTTAGCGATCCTACAAATGTATTACGGGAACTACTGCCTGAACTTTTGGTATCCGAATCATTTCGTAATTCTAAGGGGGCTATCATTTTTACCTGATCAAGATATGCTTGAAAACGGGCTGTAAATTCGCCATTGCTGTCTTTTGTTTTTTGTGCAAAACTTACATTACCACCAAATGACTGATAATCATACTCGGTAGAGGAGGAGAGACCAATACCGAATGATCTTCCTTTTGCCTGATTTTCTTTTATATAATTAAGTGAAGGGTAAACACGTGTATCTGCGGAAGAAGCTGATGAATTTGCCTGTAAGTCAACACGGTCTGAAGAGGCTGAAGTGTAATGATCTACTCCTACCTCGATATTAAAAATATGTTTTATATCATTACTGCCATATTTAACAAGATTAAGGTCTATAATGTTCGAAATATCGGTAAGTTCTTCAGAACCTGTTCCACCGGTTACAGCCGCATTATTACCATCCTGCCTATAATAACTGGAAACCAAATTTATCTCCTCAATTTTTAGTGTTTTAGCTTTATAAGCTGTGCTGTCCTGCGTTTTGTCTGCCTGCGCATGAGCGCTCATTAATCCTAGCAGAGCAAGGCCTGTTATAAATGTACGTTTCATTTTTAGTAGAAAAAATTAAGTTAATTGCACCCGCAGCCCCCACCGCTTTTTCCGGCATTGGCACCCGATGAACCTTCTCTGTAAGACTGAAAGTTCAGTTCAGTCTTCTCTATTTTGCGGTTAGACAGCGCCATTTCTGCATCATTAATTTTATTTTTCTGGTATTCCTTAACCTCTGCACATGAAGCCAAAATGCAGAAAACTGCAGTTAGTAAAAAAAGTTTTTTCATACAAGTGGTGATTTAATGTTAATCTCTTTTGAAGTATAAAGTTTATTTCCTTCATCAATTATAATGCAATGCAGTCCTGGTATCTGGTTAACAAGATGTAGCCCTGCTTTAATCCCCATAACCGCAATAGGGGTTGCCATGGCATCGGCAAATTCTGCATTATCGCTAATTACCGTTACACTTTTAATACCTGTTATTGGTAAACCTGTTTTTGGGTCTATTGTGTGCGAATATTTTTTACCACCTAATATTACAAACTTTTCATAATTGCCAGAGGTTGCCACTGCTTTACCTGATATATTGATATATGAAAATACATTTTCAGGTTTGTTGGGATCTGATATGCCTATTCTCCATGGATTACCCGATGGCTGTAATCCCCAGGCAGTAAGATCACCGCTGGCATTTATAATACCGCTGCTAACATTTTGTTTAAGAAGCAGCCTTTTTGCCATCTCTGCCCCGTAACCTTTACCAATGCCTCCAAACCCTATCCGCATGCCTTTTTCTTTTAAAAAAACGGTACAATCATCAGGATTTAATATGATGTTTTGGTAATTAATAAGGTGAACACTTTTTAACGCCTCTTCTTTTGAGGGAATTGAGAGCATGGTACGGTCAAAATTCCAAAGACTCTTGTCAATTCCGCCATAAGTTATATCGAAGGCTCCTTGTGTAATTTTTGATATGATAATACTTCGTTCTATAAGATCATATACCTCTTTGTTAACTTCTACGGGCCTGATACCGGCGTATTGATTTATAAGACTGGTTTGACTACTGTTGTTCTAAGTGGTTAACAGAGATTCAATCCTTTTTATCTCATTAACAGCACTACTAATGTATTCTTTACCCTCTGTTTCTGAAGATGCCACCACTGTAATAGTGAAATTATTACCCATCAGCTTTAAGGACTGTGAATAATCCTGCATGATTACTTTTTTTTATTTGACTCACAAATAGCCTTAATATTTCCAACCCATTTCTCAACAGAAACATCAGGCTTACCTTTCCACGATTTAATAACTTTACCGTTAGCGTCTAAAAGAAGTGTATATGGAAAATATCCATCTTTATTATATTTCTCTGCAAGTGCCTCGTTTTTCTTGGTTTGCTCTAAGGAAAGAAGATTTTTTTTTCTTCTTGGAAAATCGGCATTTACAAGAACAAGATTGTCTTTTGCCATTTTAATAAAACTTTCATTCTCAAAATATTCCTTTTTAGTTTGGATACATGGTGCGCACCAGTCTGAACCTGAAAAATTAAGTAGAATAAGCTGGTTGTTTTCTTTGGCAGTTTTTTTTGCACTTTCAAAATCATTACCCCACTGCATGGGTATTACGGC
>CAMPIZ010000320.1 GCA_946886675.1 uncultured Flavobacterium sp. | reverse complement strand
ATTATACTATATACTATACTGGTGGTATATGTTCCCGGTGGTCGGTTAAGATAAGCATTTGTCTGGCCGCCGGGTATACGGTAATTAATATTAAATCCCCTTGCACTTTCCCCTACGGGAGAGTTGATAATTGTGCTTTCGTTTTCTGATAATGGTGTATTAGGCATTGCCTGAAGGCCTGAAGGTACAGGATCTCCTGATCCTGTTAAATCGTCGCCTACAGTAGTTTGCACTTGTATAGTGTTTACAGGCAGGGTAGTATTGTTACCGTTATTTGAGAATGTACCTGTAACCGCCCTTATTGTAACTGAATAAGCGGTATTAGATGTTACTTTAATGTGATTACTTTGTTGTCCGGAATCAGCGCCATTAATAAAATCAGGCATCATGCCCATCTGAATGTTTACAGAGGGCTGCATAACTTCTATGCTAAGTACCTGGCTTATTAACACATTAACCTGTGTTTCGGCAGAACCGATTTGTGAAAAAGAAGCAGCCGGGCAAAACTGTAGCAGAAGCACTAACAGGATTTGCGGTATTTTTTTCAAGATAGGGGGCTTTTCTTGCTGTTACTGCAAAATGGTGTAATATATGAGAATAGCGCCCTGTAAAAACAGGGAGCTATTACTTGAAACTTTTATACTGTATATAATTACTGTGCGTAAAGCGAGTAAGTTACTGTTGTAGTATAAGTGCCTGCTGTGTGGTTAAGATACTGTGAAGCCTGTTCTGCAGGGATAGAGTACTCAATAGTGTAACCGCGTAGTGACTCACCGATGTCAGTAGAGATAATAGTATTCTCTGTTGATGTACTAAGTTCCTGAGGGTCCAGAGTTACAGCGATAGCGCCCGGATCGTCGCCACCACCAAGGTATGAACCTAAAGTAGGTGTTACTAATACAGTACTTACAGGAATAGTTTCTGCTCCTGATGTAAGGTCCTGAGTAGCAATAACAGTTACTTCATAATCATTAGTAGCACTTACTTGTACGTGATCTGTTTTTGATACACTGTTTCCTGATTGGAAATGTGTTGGGGTTGTCATACTGATCTCAGCTGTAGGGTTTGAAACAGTAATAGAGTATGAACTTCCTACTACAACGTTTAATGTGGCCTGATCAGTGTCTTCTTGTGCTGATAGCACGTTTGCAGATAATGCAACAATTGCAACAGATGCAATTTTAAAAAAATTAGTCATTAGTGTTTTAATTTTAGTGGGACAATTAAAAATCTTAAACTTAGGTGTAAGGACTTAAGCATCTACCTTTATTTTAACGAGGCAAAAGTATAGGTAATAGAAATGTGTTTGATAGTCAAAAAAATACTTTTTGCTATCATTTTAAGATAATAATAACACCTTAAGAAGTTATTGTTAAATATACGTAGTGTTTGTTATATTTATAATAATTTATGGTGCTATTATAGTGTATGTTATTAATGTATTATAAGATCCGGTAGGTTTGTTTAAATATTCCTCACCTCCTGATACATGATACTCTATATTAAAAGATCTTTTTGAATCCCCCTGTGATGATTGCACAATTGTATTATCTGCTAAAGACAGATTAATTGGTGATAAATTTAAAGCTCCTTGTGTACTTTCACCTATGCTGCCTAAAGACGGAATTATAGAAACGGTACCGATATCAATACTGGCAGCATCACCTACTAAGTTTGATGATGCGGAAACCTTTATCTCATAATCTGAACTGCTCATAATTTCTATATGATCCTGTAGTGATGATGATTTACCATTTATGTATTCGTCTGCAGTATTAAGTGCTATGGTAACGTCACTTTGCCCTTCATTTATCCTTATGCTCTGAATTGTATTAAGCTGGACATTAAGATTTGCCTGGGCATTGTTTTGCGCTTTTACGCTAAAACAGCTTGCTATAATTGTGCAGATACAGATAATAAACTTTTTCATATAAAATCCCGACCATAATACATGTCTGCACCAAATGTATATCATACTGGTGATGCGGGATTAACTTTATACTAAAAAACGATTAAATGAATATAAAAGTCGACAAAAAGCAATTTTACAAATTTGGGAGTAATGAATTTCTAACCACAGCATTCTCTCTATACTCTTTAGGACTCATTCCTACATAGTTATTAAAAAAGCGTATAAAGTTACTGGGTTCGTCAAAATTCAATTTAAATGCGATTTCTTTAACGTTGTTAGGGCTGTATAATAATAGTCGTTTTGCCTCAAGCACTGTCTGCTCCATTATTATTTTTTTTGGAGAAGCGCCATAAATATTATTGCAGACTTCTGTAAGACGCTTTGTTGAAGTATTTAGTTTGTCTGTATAAAACTTTAATTGTTTTTCTGTAGTAAAGTATGTTTTTACCAATTGCCTGAACTTATTTGCTAATTCATTATCTGGATTTACCTGTTGTTGTGGCTGGATATGTCTATTGCGTATAAATTCTTTCTGGCAGAAGAGTAAAAGACGCTCTACGCTGTTATGGGCCATCATAAAACTAAGTTCATCCAGTTTATTTATGCAAAGTTCAGATAATGAATTGTAGTGCTGTTCGAGTATAATTTGTAGATTAAGCTCCAGGTGGTATTTAAATAATTCTGTAGGATTAAAGAAAGCACAACTATTTAAGAATCGGATGTCAGTTTCATTACGGCAATAAAAGCTTTCATTAAATCTTAAGAGTAAAACATCAAAGCGTGATTTTGTTTCAATCTTAAATACCTGATTTATCCCTATAAAGGCGCATTCACCAGCCTTCACT
This sequence comes from uncultured Flavobacterium sp., assembly GCA_946886675.1. Next base: position 231 of record CAMPIZ010000320.1, on the reverse strand, counting down.
GTAATACTGTTTAGGTCAATTTGTAAATCAACTTCGCCTTTTTTTACAAAAAAAATATGGTAAAAATTACCGCGTGCGGACTTGTTTAAAACTTCCGATTCTTCAGATTTAACCCGTACTGCGGCAAAACCACAGGGATATTTTTCTTCATCAATGTGTATTTCTTTTATCATTTATGGGGGATCTAAAATAATACAAGGGCTAAAAATATGAAAATAAGAGTTATAAATC
>CAMPIZ010000319.1 GCA_946886675.1 uncultured Flavobacterium sp. | reverse complement strand
CTGTTTCAACCCAGTTTTCAATAGTATATTTATTATAAATACTATCGTTTAAGGGCTGGTATGGTGTTTTAAAAAATGCCGGGTCTATAACAGGATTGTCGGCATCTATAACCATAATATTGTTTGGATTGTAAAAATCGTAATTCTTAACCGATGCATTAGTGGTTATAAGCTTTTTTTGAAAAGCCATAGCTTCAAAGACCCTAAAACTAAGTCCGTTATGCCCATGTCTTATAAGGTCTAAAAACACTTCCGATTCGTCAAGGTATTTCATAAGCCTGTCATACCATATTTCTTCACGGCTATAGTCTATGTTCTCATTAAGCCCTTGTGGCTTTCTGGATGCCCTTACTATAAATTTGTAATTTATATGCTGGCTGTCCAGTTGGACGGCAATTGCATTAAGCGTGCTCAGCCTTTCATCTCCGGATATTACAATAAATACTTTATGCTCAAAGCTTTCCTCAGGCTTTATTTCCTGCTTAGGCAGGTATATATAATTACTGATGTGTTTAAATCCGTATTTATTTACATCCTCTTTATCAAAAGAGAAAACCTTATCAAACAGCCCGTCTAAAAGATGCTCAACAGAGAATCTCTTGGTACTGTCATACAGGTAAGCAATATATTGTTTAGTTTTATTTCTTATGGCTTCGTGGGTTTTCCTGTCCAGCAAATCGGGACGTATAACAAGTATTATATCCTGCGGGCCAAGCTTATCCAGTTCCCCGAACACATATTCCTGCCTTTTTATTTTTTTGATGTTTTTTTTAAATACAAGCTTATTAAAAGCATTGCCTATACGGTGTAATAAAGACGGGTGCCTGTATTTAAAATCAATAAGGTTAATATGGGATGCATTAACACCTTTGCTTTCAAGTTGCTTAATAATATATTGGTCAAAGCCCCAATAGTCAAAACTTATCAGGCATACATTCATCATCGGCAGGTTTTTACAAGTATTGGTTTATACCAACTTTGCAGGTTTTTATATTTTCGTCTATAGTTCGTTGCTGTATGGCAGTATTAATGATATCCCTGTCGCGTGGGGCATCATTATGATAAATGTGGTAGCCAATGGCTTTAAACTTCACATTTTTACCTTTCATGCCATTATTAAAAAATCGGTGTGTAAGCTCTGTATCCTCTTTACCCCAGCCGGTCATTTCCTCATTATAACCGTTTACTTTTATAAAGTCGTTTCTCCAAAACGAAATATTGCAGCCACGAACGGCACCATAACGGTTATCATCGCTTTTATAGCGGCTTGCAAGTAAGGGTATTCTAAGGGCTCTTCCTCTTTTTGAAATGCCTGGCGACAGAAAACTAAGGTCTACATTTTTTTTGCTGAAAAGGCTGTTAAGCGCTTCTTTTTTTATTTTCACTCTTTTGCCATACACAAAAGTATTTTTTTCGCTTAGCGAAAGGTGGTCTTCTACAAAATGCTTTTCCACAATAATATCCCCGTCTATAGCGACAATATATTCGCCTTTTGCCGAAGCTATGGCTTTGTTAAGTATAATGGATTTTTGAAAACCGTTATCCTCATGCCATACATGTACCAGAGGCACCGGAAAATCTTTTTTAAAGCTTTCAATAAGCTGTCTTGTTTCTTCTCCCGATCCATCGTCTGCAATAATAACCTCATCCGGCAGCAGCGTCTGTTTTTTTATGCTAAGCAGCACAAGTTCCAGCGCCTGAGGCCAGTTATAGGTTGAAACGATCATGGAACAGCTTGGGAAACTTTTCATGCCATTATTTCTTTTTACTGTATTTATCGTGTACATCCTGCAATACATGCAGCATCTTTTCGGTAATTACCTCTTTTGTAAAGTTTTCAAGCAAATAATTATACCCTTTCTCTACCAGCGATTTTTTAAGTTCAGGGTTATTTACCAGCTTCATAACCGCATCGGCAAAAGCCTGCGGATTTTCTTTTTCACAAAGCAGCCCGGTTTCATTCTCTACAATTACCTCCGGTACGCCTCCTGCTTTTGCAGCTATAACAGGCACATGGCTGGCATAGGCCTCAAGCAGTACCCCGCCCGTAGGCTCCAGTTTTGAGGTAAACATAAATATATCAAAATCAGGGAAAATTTCAGGAATGTCTTTCCTGAATCCTAAGAAGATTATATCATTTTCAAGGCCTTTGTCTTTGGCAAGCTGTTTTATTTCGTCTTGCAGTTCGCCTACGCCTATCAGTACAAATTTTACCTTTTTAATTTGTGGCTTTATAATTTCAGCGGCGTTTACAAAGGTTACATGATCTTTAAAACCTACAAAAGCAGAAATATTTGCTATTACCAGTGTATCATCATCAAGGCCAAGCTCTTTTTGCAACACACCTCTTTTTTGCCTTATATGAAATTCTTCCAGGTTTGTGGCACTGCCCACAATAGGCAGCCTGGAGTGGTCTTTAATGGCAGGCAGCAAGACTTCACGAACGGCTTCTGAGACGCACACTACCTTTCGAAGGTTTTTGTAATTGTACTTCCATTTCCTGAAAGGATTAGTATCTACCTTTTTAATCAGTGTACGGAAAAATACCATAGGCGCATTAAGCCCAAAAATAAGATCGGCCAGCACGCACAGGGTATGCGCAGTACTGTTATGTATAAGTATAAGGTCTATCTTTTCCTTCTTTACAATCTCTTTTATTTTACGCATCCACTTCATATCATATTCCGAAGTGAATTCCAGTGTATGGTAGTTGTAATTTTTTTCCTGTGCTATTTCTGCCAGGCGTGTATGGGGTGTGCATAGCAGCACCTGGTGTTCAATTTTATTGTCAAATTCGTCGTAGTAGTAAACAATCTGCTGTTCGTGGCCACGCCACACATTAGAGGCTGATATTTGTAAAAGTCTCATGCTAATCTATTTTTCTATATTTCATCCACAATTGCAGATAGCGTTTAAAAACTGAGAAAGAGTGCACATAGGCCAGGATAAATCCTTCCTTCCCATCAAGTATGCCCATCCTGTAAACTG
>CAMPIZ010000318.1 GCA_946886675.1 uncultured Flavobacterium sp. | reverse complement strand
GTTTTTTATTGCGTATCAGCAAAGAAAATTATTCAGTTTCTCTTTTCAGTAAGTGCTGAAGTAATAATAAAGCAAGAGCAGATAACATCCCTACACTACCCATAAAAAGCCAATTGCCGTTGTAGCCCCAGCTCTTATTAGATATTATTGCCATACCAGTTTTAGAGCTTACCATGTGGGCAAGGCTGAATGTCATGGTATAAAGCGCCATATAACGGGCTTCCTGCCCGCTGGGTGCACGGCCCATAGCAAAGGAATTGGAGAAAGGAAAGCAAAACATTTCACCAAAAGTGAGGAAGATTATGCTTATTAATAAGATACCCAGCCATACATTTATGAGTAGTACATAAAAGCTGGCTGCCATGCATACAGAACCCCAAAATATTATTTTTATCTTGTTTATGCTTTTTCTTTCAAAATAACTTACAATAGGCATTTCCATAAAAAATACCATAAGTCCGTTAAAGGACATTAGTAACCCTGTATGAAACTCGGTAAGTCCGTAGGCTTCTTTATGATAAAGGGGTAGCGTAGTAAACAACTGGAAGAATATCATAGCTGTACTAAAGCTTGTGAACAGAAACACCATAAAGGCCCTGTCGTAAAACACACTTTTTCTTTTGCCTTTATGCTCTACAAAAGTTTCGGCTACTGCAGGTTTTTTTTTCTCTTTTACAAGGAAAAAGAATATGAGTATAGATATGATACACGATGCGCCATCTGCCCAAAATAATCCTTTGTAGCCTATACCAATTATAATAAGCCCTCCTAAAGCAGGACCTGCGGCAAAACCTAAATTTACAGCAAGCCTTACCAGTGTAAGGGCACGGGTACGGTTTTCCGGTTTTGCATAGGCGCCAAGCGATACAAACATTGCTGGGCGAAACATATCGGCAATTACCATTATTCCAAACATAGCAATGCACAGTCCTGCAAATGTGGTAATAAACTGTAAAAAGAAAAATAGTATACCAGTGGTAAACAGGCTGAAAACCATTATTTTATAAAACCCTATTTTATCTGATAGTTTACCGCCTATCCATGAGCCTGCCATAGACCCTGCGCCAAAGCAAACCATTATAGTACCCACCTGATCGTATGTAAAATGAAGGTCTTCTTTTAAGTACTTAGACAAAAAAGGAAGTACCATAGTACCGGCGCGGTTTATAAATGTTATAAGCGTAAGTATCCAAACCTCTCGGGAAAAGCCCCTGAAGTTGTTCACGTAGCGCGATAAAGCACGGAGTAACATGTAAAATGGATGGTTTAAGGCAAAGATACAAACTTAGTTACCCGATATATTACTGTGCTATAAAAAATATTTTAAGTTATTGGTTATTTTTGCTGAACAACAAGGAAGACTATGAGGAACTTATTTATTATACCGGCATTACTGATTTCACTTATTACTGCCGCACAGGATTGTACAAAAGAGCATGCACAAGCATTTCAAAAACAAATAAACAGTGAGTATGCAAACCCTAAAGAATCCCCGTTGCTTAAGGAGGATATAAAGAACTTCAGGTCGCTTGAATTTTATCCCATAGACCTGGCATATTGTGTACAGGCAAAACTGGTGCGTACGCCAGATGAAAAGCCTTTTAACATGCCTACCACCACAGAAAGAAAACCGCGCTACAGAAAATATGGCGAACTGCATTTTACACTAAAAGGTAAACAGTGTAAGCTCGATGTATTTCAGAGTATTGATCTTATTAAACTGGAGGAATACAAAGATTACCTCTTCCTGCCTTTTACCGATCTTACATCAGGTAACGGAAGTTATGGTGGCGGAAGGTATATTGACTTGAAAATACCTGAAAGCGATACTATAATGGTTGACTTTAACACTGCATACAATCCCTACTGTGCTTATAATCATAAATATTCCTGCCCCATACCGCCGGAACAAAATGATATTATGTTAGAAATAAGGGCAGGGGTAAAGGAGTTTAAAAAATAGTAAAAGCAAAGTGCCGCATTATAAAAATGCGGCACCTGCTCAAACATAATCAGACTACTAATTATACTAACGCGAAATTCTGTTGTTGCACGGCAGTTTCTTTTTCTTTTTCAACGTTTAGTAATATAAAAGACCTCTCGCCTGTGTTTTGGCGATGTAAAGCCTCAAGGTTTTTCAGGGATATATTTCCTGTTATGTAGCCTGACTCATGGTTTGTGTATGACTCTTCTATGGTTTCAAAATAAGGTTTAAGGGTTTCTGATTCATTCCTTTTATGGCGAAGAAATACTTTTAGCGTTACAGTGTCAGTAAGTAGAAGCTCTTCTTCCTGCTGGTATATCTTTTTGTATTCATAACGGTAATCATAACTGAGCGCAGATATATCAGACAAAACAGCCGATGCAGTAGGGTGTGCCCCTGCACCACGACCCACAAAAAAGTGCGTGTCGGCAAAACTGGTTTTTGTAATAATACCATTAAAAACATCATCTACATTAAACAGTCGGTCTTCACTGCCTACAAACTTAGGAATAACAAAAGCTGAAAGAGTTCCGGTACTGCCCTTAAAAGCCTGTGCAACCAATTTTATTTTCAGGCCTTTTTCACGGGCATATTTCAGTTCAAGATCTCCTATGTTATCAATACCTATATTGAATATATCTTCCGGATTTGCTATATAACCAAAGGAGTGTGCCAGCAGTATCAGTAACTTGTATTTGGCGTCAAACCCTCCAGTATCCAGTATTGGGTTACTTTCGGCAAAACCGTTATCCTGTGCCTGTTTTAGAGCTTCATCATATGAGAGATTTTCTGCAAAGGTTTTGGTGAGTATATAGTTGGTAGAACCGTTTACAATTCCTTCTATAGATTCCAGCAGGTCATTGTCATAATATTCCTCCAGATTGCGGATTATAGGCATACTCGCGCAACAGGCTGCTTCATACAATAACGGTACATTGTACTCTTTCTGAAGCTCAAGTAATTCTCTAAAATGCTCAGCTATCATTTTTTTATTTGCAGAAACAACAGCCTTACCTTTTT
>CAMPIZ010000317.1 GCA_946886675.1 uncultured Flavobacterium sp. | reverse complement strand
ACCTTGTCATTGCTTATTTCCTTCATGTCACTAATGTCGCCAAGGCCATAATTGTGCCTTAATTCAACACTAAGTGCCTGGGTCTGCGTAATTGCAAATTTTGTTCCTAATCCCAGGTTAACCCCAAAATCCATCCTCTTAAAGTTGGCTTCACCGTCGCCTTCGGTTGTTTTATCACCGTCAACTGTATAGGTATCGTCTATAAAAACAGATGCAAAAGGCCCAGCATTAATAAATACTTTTTTGCTTTCCCCTATATAGTATCTTATATCTACAGGTACTGTAATATAGTGGAAAGTACCCTTTAAAGTTATTTCGCCGGTAAGAAAAGCCGGGTCGTTTACAATTGGGTCAAAATTATTGGGATTTTCAAACCTTATGTCCTGTTTAAAAGTCTTGCGTTCATAATTTACATTGGCTAAAACAGAAAACTGCCTGCTAACCGGATGTTCAAATGAAATCCCCGCCATAAAGTTAAAAGCATAGCTGTTTTTCTCAGCAGCATCATTTCCCCTGATGTTTGAAAAAGTAGGGCCTGTATTGAACCCTATAGAAGGCCTTTCGGTATAATCATCGCTTTGGGCATTAATGACTAAGGGTGTAAATATAAAAGCAAGAAGGCAGATTATCTTTTTCATATTATTTGAGTTTTATATGTAACTCTTCCAGTTGTGTTTTGTCTATAGCAGAAGGGGCATCAATCATTACATCGCGGCCTGAATTGTTTTTAGGGAATGCAATAAAGTCACGAATTGTTTCCTGTCCGCCTAATATTGCTACCAGCCTGTCGAACCCAAAAGCAAGACCTCCGTGAGGTGGCGCACCATACTGGAATGCATCCATAAGGAAGCCAAACTGCGCTTTTGCCTGCTCTTCGGTAAAGCCAAGGTATTTAAACATTAATGATTGTGTGGCTTTGTCGTGTATTCTTATTGAACCGCCGCCTATTTCATTTCCGTTAAGTACAAGGTCATAAGCGTTTGCCCTTACCTTTGCCGGTTCTGTTTCCAACAGCGGAATGTCGTTTGGCTTAGGAGATGTAAAAGGGTGGTGCATGGCGTGGAATCTTCCTGTTTCCTCGTCCCATTCCAATAATGGGAAATCTACAACCCAAAGTGGTGCAAATTCCTCCGGTTTTCTCAGGCCAAGTCGTGTGGCAAGTTCCATACGCAGTGCGCTAAGTCGTGTACGCGTTTTATGAGCATCCCCTGACAATACCAGTATAAGGTCGCCTGGCTTTGCTCCGGTGGCTTCTGCCCATTTTTGCAGGTCTGCCTGGTCATAAAATTTGTCTACAGATGATTTTATAGAGCCATCAGCCTCATATTTAGCATATACCATTCCGGTAGCGCCTATCTGAGGGCGTTTTACCCAGTCTATAAGTGCGTCTATCTCTTTACGGCTGTAGGATGCTGCACCCGGTACCGCTATACCTACAACAAGCTCAGAGTTATTAAAAACTGCAAAGTCTTTATGTTGGGCAACTTCGTTCAGCTCACCAAATTCCATCCCAAAACGGATATCCGGCTTATCGTTACCATATTTTTTCATGGCTTCGTCATAAGTCATTCTTGGGAAAGCTTCTGTTTCAACCCCTTTCAGCTCTTTTAAAAGGTGCCTTGTCAGGCCTTCAAAAGTCTGTATAATATCTTCCTGCTCCACAAAAGCCATTTCGCAGTCTATTTGTGTAAACTCAGGCTGCCTGTCGGCCCTTAGGTCCTCATCACGAAAACACTTTACAATCTGGAAATATTTATCCATACCGCCTACCATAAGCAACTGCTTAAAAGTTTGTGGTGATTGTGGCAAGGCATAAAACTGGCCTTCATTCATTCTTGAAGGAACTACAAAATCACGCGCACCTTCAGGGGTAGATTTAATAAGTACAGGTGTTTCTACTTCAATAAAGCCGTGGGAAGAAAGATAGTTTCTTACTTCCATAGCTACTTTGTGACGGAAAAGCAGGCTGTTCTTTACCGGATTCCTTCTTATATCAAGATAACGGTATTTCATCCTGATGTCTTCCCCGCCGTCAGTTTCATCTTCTATTGTAAAAGGTGGTACCTGTGCCGCATTAAGTATAGTAAGCTCTTTAACCAGGATTTCAATTTCACCGGTAGGTATATTAGGGTTTTTAGATTCACGTTCTATAACGGTTCCCTTAACCTGGATAACAAATTCACGGCCCAGTGTTTCGGCCAGCTTAAAAACATCTTTTTGCGTTCTTGCTTCGTCAAAAATAAGCTGTGTTATTCCGTAACGGTCTCTAAGGTCTGCCCATATAAGGAAACCTTTGTTACGTGTTTTTTGTACCCATCCTGCTAATGTTACTTCCTGACTGATATGCGAAGCGTTAAGCTCTCCGCAATTATGGCTTCTATACATTATGTGTTTTAATTTAGAGTGCAAATTTAGTAACAATTACCAATTATGCTTATACAGTTGTATGCAAATATTTTATTTTAAGATTAATGCCTCCTGCTGCGATCAGTCTCCTTAAAAGAATTAATCATCCTCTCCATGGTTTCTCTGTATTTCTCTTTGTATTCTGAAAGTGTCCAGACCATTACACGGTAATAATTATTTCTGCCCTCTATATAAGCCACTTTAAAAAATATATCATATCCGGCAGTATTTCTTTCTTCTATATTGTGTATAAGGGCGTCAAGGCCGTTTATTTTTACGGCTTCAGGGTCGGTCGTGGTAACTTCTGTTTCATAATCATAGTTATCAAGTACAAAATCGGTATAGCCCTTAACATCTGTAGAGTATTTATCGGCATAATAATCGTCCGATATCAATTCATTAAAATCTTTCTTTGGTTCATCCAGAATGATAATGTACAATTCCTTAAACAGGTTTTGATATTGCAGGGAAGCTTCGCTGTTAAGCTTATCTGTTTCTTCCATGTGGTCAGGAATATCAATTTTATAGATATCCTTTTTAACTGTTAAGTAATGCGGCTCTGTATTTTGGCATGACACAATCAAAAAAGCCAGTAAAATAA
>CAMPIZ010000316.1 GCA_946886675.1 uncultured Flavobacterium sp. | reverse complement strand
AAATCAAAGTTTACTTGGATTTTTACGCTGTTTATGGCGTTTTTTATTCAGTTTTCCTTTGCTCAGGAAAAGACTGTTACGGGAGTCGTTAGAGACTCTGAAGGTCCATTACCTGGTGTGAATGTAGTTGTTCAGAGTACTCGCGAAGGAGTTTCAACAGATATGGATGGTAGATATACTATCAGGGTTTCTGCTGGACAAAAGCTGGAATTCTCCTATTTAAGTTATAAAACACAGGTTGTTACTGTAGGGGAGTCAAATACAATATCTATAGAGATGGAGTATGCGGCCGAAGAACTTGAGAATGTGGTAGTGGAAGCCTTCCGTACCTCTTCTAAAGTAAAATCAACTATTGCCAGTACAACCATTACTGCAAAGACTATTGAAAACAGGCCTAACCCTTCGTTTGTGCAAACGCTTCAGGGGCAGGTTCCGGGTCTTAATATATCGACCGGTTCAGGTCAGCCTGGGTCTGGTAGTACTGTAATCTTAAGGGGTGCCGGTTCAATTAACGGTAACATAGAGCCACTTTATGTTATTGACGGAATGCCGCAAAACGCAGATAACTTCAGGAGTATAAATCCAAATGACATTGAGTCGGTTTCAGTTCTTAAGGATGCTGCTGCTACCTCTATCTATGGTAACAGGGGTGCTAACGGTGTTATCATCGTTAAAACTAAACGTGGTTCTTTTGAATCTGCATTAAATATAAAATATAACGGTGTTACCGGTTTCACTACACTTCAGTCAAATGATTATAACCTGATGAATTCTCAACAGCTTTTAAGGCTTGAGAGAGCTTATGGTGGTAATACAGCTGGTTCTACAATGACTGATGCTGAGATCGAAGCTGCGCCAAATTTTGATTGGGTAGATTATTTCTTCAGAACGGCTATTTCTCAAAGCCATACTTTAAGTCTTACAAGTGGTAGTAAAAATCTATCAGCATTTACTTCTGTTGGTTTCCTTGATCAGGAAGGTGTATTAACTGGTACAGGTCTTAAAAGATTTAACTTCAGAAGTAACCTAAACGGTAAAAGTGATAACGACAGGTTTAGTTATGGTACATCAATGACTATAAACTATTCTAAAAGTAATTTAGCTACTAACCTTGGTACAGGTGCTGTAAACCAAAACTATGTTATTGGTGCTTACCAATCGGTTCCATATATTACGCCGGATGATTATATAGATGGTGCAGACCTTGTAGGACGTGCTTCACTTACTAATACTCCGTTATTCCTTTTAGATAAATTGAATAACTTTCAATTTTACCAGGAAGAGTTAAAAATGATTGGTAGTGCTCAGGCGAATTACAAGATAACTCCTGAGTTATCAGCAGGAACATCTCTTGGTGTAGATTATACAGAAATCGTAGGTTTCCAAATGGATACGCCTTTCAGCTTTAACGAGCTTTATTTTGCTCAGCCGGATCAGGAGTTCGTTGGATTCCAGTCTGAAGGTTTTAACAGAACAGTTGCTTTCAATACCAATACTAACTTAACTTATAATAAAACTTTTGCCGAAGATCACACAATCGAAGCTTCTGCATTTTTAGAATACTTTAAGGCTCACGCAAAAACTTTTGGTTATACCAAAACAGGTTTAGATCCTATTTTCTTTGCTCCCGGCACAGATAATGGTTGGATAAGTGATAATGTTGAGACGGATTATTATGCTCCAACAGCTAACTCCAGTAAAGCGGAAGCAGGACTTTTCTCTTACTTCGGGTCAGTTGATTATGATTATCAGTCAAGGTTTGGTTTTAGTGCAACAATAAGAAGGGATAATTCATTTAAGTTCATTGATGAAAACAAATGGGGTACTTTTTACTCTGTAGCTGGTCGTTGGAATATAGATCAGGAAAGTTTTATGGAAGGATCTCCTTTCCAGATGCTAAAACTTAGAGCTTCTTATGGTACAGGTGGTAACCAGGATATTACTGGAACAGGTATTTTTGGAGGGCCTTCACTAACAAGGTCTATTTATGGTATTGATGGAGGTTATAATAATCAACCAGGATATGGTATATTCCAGCTTCCTAACAGAGATTTAAGATGGGAAACAATAACCCAAGCGAATATAGGTGTTGATTTTGAAGTTCTAAAACAAAGATTAAGAGGTACTATAGATGTTTATCAAAAAACAACAACGGATCTTTATCAATCAGTTCCATTAAGTGGAATCAACGGAACCAGCGTTATTAACTCTAACTTTGGTGATATGAGAAACCGTGGAGTTGAAGTACTATTGAACTATCAGCTTATTGAGTCTCAGGAACAAGGTGGGTTTAATTTGTCTCTTAACTTTAACGGAGCTTACAACAAAAATGAGTTGTTAGAACTTCCAAGTGCAGACGGACTTGTGTGGGGTGGAGGTTTAATAGCTAACAGAGAAGGAGATATCCTTAACCAATATTATCTTTATGAGTATGCAGGAATTAATCCTGCTAATGGTAACCTTTTATTCTATGATGCTAACGGTGCTCTTACAGAGTCACCTACTGATGCTGATAGAAAGTTTACTGGAAAATCGGCAATTCCTAAATTCAATGGTGGTTTTGGTTTCGATGCCGACTATAAAGGATTCTTCCTGACTACATTATTTACCTATGTGGCTGATATCTACAGATTTGACTATGACTATTCAGGATTCATGGATCCTAATGATATTGGTTTATTCAATAAATCTGAGGAAATATTGAATTACTGGACACCTGATAACAGGGTTACAGATGTACCTTCTCTATATGCAAGCAACATAGCGCTTGAGAATAATTCTGACAGATGGTTAAAAGATGCTTCTTACTTAAGACTTAGATATGTAACTTTAGGATATAATGTTCCATTAAAAATGATTGAGAATACACCTTTTACTAATATTAGAGCTTTTGTTCAGGGCGAGAATCTAGTTACATGGACTAAATGGAAAGGATTTGATGCGGAGAGCCCACGTCCTAACGATCAGGCTCAGTATCCAACGCCAAGGAGTTTCTCAATAGGTTTAGAAT
>CAMPIZ010000315.1 GCA_946886675.1 uncultured Flavobacterium sp. | reverse complement strand
TACCTGATGATAGCTGACTAACATCAACACGATTAACTTCTAAGTTATTTTCAAGAGAAGTTTCTATAAGGAGTTTTCCGCTCAGGTCATAAATATACAGGTTTGAGGCAACATTTTGACCAGAGTTCTTAAGGAATATCTCCTCGGTTGCAGGATTTGGATATACTGCAAAAGCTGTAGAACCAAAATCGGTTATCCCAAGTTCAGAGTCAACAACTCTGTAAATAGTTCCGCTGGTTTTGCCGCCTACAAACAACTCGTTATCAATATTTTCTCCAAAAGCGGTAAGGTTATTACCGGAAAAAGTTTGTGAATAGGTGATATTACCTTCCCCATCCAGCATACCTATCTGGTTATTGCAGTAATCGGCAAAAATGTACATACCCTGCAATCCGGGATAAGTGGTGCCATTATATACATATCCTCCGGTAACGGAGCAGCCTCCCGTATCGTTATGGGTATATTCCGCGACAGGCAATGTAAACACTGTTCCTCCGTTGCATTGGGAAAAATCATATATTTCGCTGCCTTCATAACATCTCCATCCATAATTAAGGCCTGCAGCAGTGCTCTCTGCCATATTTATTTCCTCGATAGCGCCCTGGCCTACATCGGCTATCCACAAATCGCCGGTAGAACTGTCAAAACTAAATTTCCAGGCGTTTCTTAAACCGTATGCCCATATCTCATCAAGCCCATCCTCTCCTACAAAAGGGTTATCAGTAGGTATGGAATAAGTACCGTCGTCTTCTACATTTATACGCAGCATTTTGCCAAGCAGGCTGTCAATATTTTGGGCATTGTTTTGAGGGTCGCCCCCACTTCCGCCGTCACCTGTTGAAATGTATAAATATCCATCAGGCCCAAAGTGCATGCACCCGCCATTATGGTTAGAAAATGGCTGCTCAATTTCAAGCATCACTACTTCGCTTCCGGCATCTGCTGCATTTTCATCTGTCGCACTTACTGTAAATCTTGATATTACTGTATTTCCGGAAGTATCGGTATAATTAACATAAAAGAAGCCATTGCTGTCGTAATCCGGATGAAAGGCAAGCCCTAAGAGCCCCCGCTCTCCGCCATTTGATATCATACTGCTTATATTCAGAAAAGGGTTTGGGTTAACACTGCCATCTGTATTTACTATCCTTATTAGCCCGCCCTGCTCGGCAACAAAAAGCCTTTCATCACCTGCATTGGTTATTTCTACCGGGCTGCTAAGGCCTGTAGCAAAAACTTCAAGGTCTATGGTTTGTGACAAACCCGTGACTGTTATTAATCCTAAAAAGAGTGATAATATTGTTTTCATAGCAATAATTGTATTGGTTCATTACTATAAAGTTAACAATAAAATGTTTTTCAAAATACTGGTTAACATAACCTTATAGATTTACTATTGGCTTGTCTTTTGGGTATTTTACAGTATAGCTTATCCTTACCTTTTTGCTTTCCCCCGGCTTTAAATCCAGCTCCCAGGTTAAAATTCCTGTTTCTTTATTAATAGATGCTTTACTGCTTTCATGCAGTTCTACTTCAATCTCTTTATCGGTACTTACAGGGTATTGGTCTTTAAGGGTAAGGTTTATGGTCTCTTTTTTGTTATTTTTTACTGTAATGTCAAATGTAAAAGTTTGCTCTTTATAAGAAGACAGGAATTTTGATCCCGACTTATCCGCTACCTTTTCTCGTTTAACCGAAACTTTTTTATCTCGTCCCATGCTAAGGTTAAGGGTGTCGGCAGTACTGTTTGGGTCTATAAAGGTTTTTCCGGCATACATTCCGTCAAAAATTATGTTTGCTTCGCCGCTAAGCAGGTTGTATTTAGAGTAATCTCCTATTTCAGCCAGCAAAAATGTCTCATTTTCCAACCTTGGTACTGCATAATGCTTATATTTTGCAGGCAGTTTTATCTCTTTAAGCGTTACACTGTGCTTTTTACCATTGCTTAAAATATCATAAGGTACATCGATATCAAAGGATACCGAAAGCTGATTTTCATTGATGGAAACATATTTATCGATAGATTCTGCATTGGCTACAGGGGCACCCCTGCCAGATGATATTTTTAAGCCTTGCGCCTGTCCCTGTAATGAGTTTACCATGGCAATATTATTATCATAACCATAATTGCTTCCAAATCTTAGAAACCATGCCTGCAGTAATGGCACATGGCTGCTTTGGTTAGGCTGCCCGCTGGAAAGCGTAAGCTTTATCTTTTTCCAGTCTATACCGGTTTGCTGTACTACCTGCCCTTTGTAGAGCATATTTACAGGCTGCGAAATATTATCGGACCTCAGGTCATAAAACGGTGCCCAGGAGGCCATTGGAGTAAGATAACTTATACTGATAGGTACATTACCTGCAACTTCATTCATTACCTGTAGTATTAATTTGCCTTTCGAAGTTTTATCGTGCCTGTTTGTGTTTATTTCCAGTTTGCTGTTAAGCCTTGCAAGGGCCTCATTTAGCTTTCTTTCTTTTTCGGTTAGTGTATTAATGGTATTGGCTGTTTCGGTACGCTTAGCTTTGTAATAATCTACCATTTTCATAAGCTCTGCAACACTAAGGCCGGAATCCTGACCATATACCTGATTGTTTTTATCCAGCAGTTCCAGTATTTTAATTTCAGATGTTTTGGCATTAACCACCCTGTCCAGTTCCTTTTTTACCAGGTTTATGCTGTCACGTACCGCCTTAATTATAGGAGAAGTTTCATCAGGCTCATATTCTGAAATGTAATCGCGTGTAAACTGTACAGATAAAACGGTAAGCGCCGAAGGAGCACCTATTTGTATAGTGTTTTCATTAATGTAGTCTGCTACATTTTTTACAACAATTTCACTTGTGCCCGCAGGCAGTGTAGTGTTGAACGTGTGAGTAAGCTCGGCAGCATTAAAATATACTGTAGCCGCTTCAGTTTTTGTAGTAACGAATACAGGCTTTTGTGCATACCCAATTATTCCTGACAGGAGGAACAGTAAAATAAACTTTTTCATATACTTTTTATTTACTTATATAAATAAGGA
>CAMPIZ010000314.1 GCA_946886675.1 uncultured Flavobacterium sp. | reverse complement strand
ATATAAACGACCGCTACAAGATCCAGATATTTTACGGAGATAATGAAAAAGCAAGAAGGACATTAGGGGAATTTAAGCGTGAGTTCGACAACCTTGACGGAACTATAGTATTTGAAAGCCCCACCTATAAAGTATGGATAGGCAACTTTAAATCGCGCATAGAAGCCGAAAGAAACCTTATGGAAGTAAAAAAGAAGTACCCATATGCACTTCTTATAAAACCTTCCAAATAGTAAATAAAGTTTCAGCAACTATTGAACAAAAAAGCCCCGCTTATCAGCGGGGCTTTTTATTTTTATATCACTTAAATTATTTAAGTGTCTTTTTAACTTCCACTTCCTGGAAAGCTTCGATAACATCATTAATCTGGATATCATTGTAGTTCTTGATCTGCATACCACAGTCATATCCTTTAGATACCTCTTTCACATCATCTTTAAAACGTTTAAGAGCTGTAAGTTCTCCTGTATAGATAACTACCCCGTCTCTTATCAGTCTGATTTTAGAGCTTCTGTAAATCTTACCGTCGGTAACCATACATCCTGCAATTGTACCCACTTTAGAAATTTTGAATGTTTCACGGATTTCTGCCGTACCGGTAATCTCTTCTTTAAGTTCCGGAGAAAGCATACCTTCCATTGCATCCTTAACATCATCAATAGCATCGTAGATGATCGAGTAGTTCCTGATATCAATTTCTTCCTTATCGGCAAGCTGCTTGGCGCCACCTGTTGGTCGCACATTAAATCCGATTATAATTGCATCTGAAGCAGAAGCCAGCAATACATCCGACTCTGTAATTGCACCTACACCTTTATGTATGATATTGATTTGAATCTCTTCTGTAGATAATTTAGAGAACGAGTCAGAAAGCGCTTCAACAGAACCATCCACGTCACCTTTAAGGATAATGTTAAGCTCTTTAAACTGTCCAAGTGCAATCCTTCTTCCGATTTCTGCAAGCGTAATATGGCGTTGCGTACGCACGGCCTGCTCTCGAAGAAGCTGAGTACGTTTTGCAGCAATCTGCTTAGCTTCCTTCTCATCTTCAAACACGCTGAACTTATCACCGGCTGTAGGTGCTCCATCAAGACCTAATATCGATATTGGTGTAGAAGGGCCTGCCTCCTTAACGTTATTACCACGCTCATCCTGCATTGCCTTAACTTTACCGTGGTGTTTACCAGCAAGAACATAATCTCCTACCTTTAATGTACCACCCTGTACCAGTACTGTAGCAACATAACCCCTACCTTTATCAAGGAAAGCTTCTACTACTGTACCTACTGCCGGTTTATCAGGATTTGCCTTCAGGTCTAGAATCTCGGCTTCAAGCAATACTTTTTCAAGTAACTCTTTTACGCCTAAACCTGTTTTTGCAGATATATCATGTGACTGGATTTTACCACCCCAGTCTTCCACTAACAGGTTCATACCTGCAAGCCTTTCTTTAATCTTATCAGGATTTGCAGTTGGCTTATCAATTTTGTTGATTGCAAATATTATTGGCACACCTGCTGCCTGAGCATGGTTAATTGCCTCTTTTGTTTGCGGCATTATATCATCATCAGCAGCAATTACAATAATTGCTATATCCGTTACCTGGGCACCACGCGCACGCATTGCGGTAAACGCCTCGTGACCCGGTGTATCAAGAAATGCTATTTTTTGCCCGTTTTCAAGGGTAACACCATATGCACCAATGTGCTGTGTTATACCTCCCGATTCGCCCGCAATTACATTTTCTTCACGAATGTAGTCAAGTAATGAAGTTTTACCGTGGTCTACGTGACCCATTACTGTAACTATAGGAGCCCTGAATTCAAGATCTTCTTCCTTGTCTTCTACAACCTCCATTGTTTCTTCAATATCAGTAGTAATGAATTCTACATCATAACCAAATTCATCTGCAACAATAGAAAGCGTTTCTGCATCAAGACGCTGGTTCATGGTTACCATGATACCAAGCGACATACACACAGAGATAACCTTAGTGATAGGCACATCCATCATGGTAGCAATTTCACCTACGGTAACAAATTCTGTTACCTTAAGCACCTTGCTTCCTTCTTCCATCTGCCTCTGCTCATCATCAGTCCTCTGACGGTGGCTTTCACGCTTATCCCTTCTGTATTTTGCAGCTTTAGACTTGCTTCCTTTACCCTGAAGTTTTTCAAGGGTTTCACGAATCTGGTTTTTAACTTCTTCTTCGGTAGGCTCTACCTTATTAACGATAGCCTGGCGTTTACCTTTGTTAAAGTCTTTGTTGAATCTTCCGCCGCCGCCTTGCCTATTGCCTTGGCCCTGGTTTTGTCCGCCCTGGCCCTGGCCCGGCTGTCCGGGCTTATTAGTGGAAATTCCTTTCCTTTTATTTTTATTACCACCCTGGCCCTGTTGTCCCGGCTTGTTATCTTTCTTCTCCTCTTTTTTCTTTTTCTCAAATTGGGAAAGATCGATTTTTTGACCTGTAAAGGTAGTACCGGACAGCTTTTGATACTGAGTTTTTATTT
Organism: uncultured Flavobacterium sp.; assembly: GCA_946886675.1. The sequence goes on along the minus strand of CAMPIZ010000314.1, from coordinate 530 downwards.
TATCATCAGCAGGGGTTGCAGCTTTTGGCTCAGCCTTTTTCTCTTCCGCTTTTTTCTCCTCAGTTTTTGGTTTTTCCTGTTTTGGTTGCGGCTTTTTAGCTGCCGGTTCCTGAGCTTTAGGAGTTTCTTTCACTTCCGGTTCTGGTGTTTTGGTTTCCGGTGCTTTTTCAGCCGCTTTAGGAGCAGGTGTTTCCTGAACCTTTTCCTCTTTAGCCGGAGTGTCTGAAGTTTCTTCCTGAGCTTTTTTAGGATTAAGGTCTATTTTACCCACTGCCACCGGACCTGATAATGATGCTTTTGCACGCACTACTTCCTGCTGGCGCTGTTTTTCCTCTTCCTGCTTACGTTTCTCTTCCAGCTCACGCTCTCTTTCCTGTCTAAGCGCCTCCTTTTCCTTTCTCTTTTCTTCACTTACTTCAAGAGAAGCTTCTTTCTTACCCTTATCGGCAGAAAACTGGTTAAAAAGAGCTTTATATTCCTCATTGGATATCTTGGCGTTTGGAGTAGCATCAATAGCGTGCCCCTTATCC
>CAMPIZ010000313.1 GCA_946886675.1 uncultured Flavobacterium sp. | reverse complement strand
TTATTAATTCGGAGCATAGATATAAATTTTTTGACATCACAAAATAAATCCTGCTAAAATTTTTAAAAATCTTTTATAGCTGAACCTCAATGCCTTAAATACATCGATTTCGGCATTATTGCAGGCTTTTCCTAATAATGCTTTTTAAATGTTCCCAAAAATATTTCCACGCTGCATAAAGCTCGTTTGTAAGGTTTCCCCCAACCCTTACTTTTTCTTCTTTGTTACCAGTTCCATTTCTTCAACAAGGTGTTTTGCACCTGCATATTTGTCTATTATAAACAATACATAGCGCATGTCTACCATTATGTTCCTGCATATGGATGGGTCATAATAAATGTCACTCATAGTCCCTTCCCATACACGGTCAAAATTAAGACCTATCAGGTTGCCGTTTGCGTCTATGGCCGGACTTCCTGAGTTTCCTCCTGTTGTGTGGTTAGTGCCTATAAAACATACAGGCATTTTACCATTTTCGCCATACTGGCCATAGTCTTTTTTATTATACAGGTCTATAAGCTTTTGCGGTACATCAAACTCATAATCGCCGGGTATGTATTTTTCCATAACGCCATCCAAGTAAGTTACCGGTTGGTAGTATACGGCATCTCGAGGCTCATAACCTTTTACTTTGCCATATGTTACCCTAAGCGTACTGTTGGCATCAGGAAAAATGCGCGCATCTTTAGGGCTTAACTCTAAAATACCTTTCATATAGGTGCGCTGCAATGCTGCAATTTCAAGATTTATTTCCTCATACTTAGGGTTTACATAAGTAAGGAAAGAATCAGAAAGCGCTTTTACAAGCTGATAGCCTTTATCGTTATTTAGTTTTTCTATAACCGTTTTTGCATCGCCGTTAAGCAGTTCTTTCACCCCTTCATAGCTTGTAAGCTTAGAGTCGTTATATACAGATGTAGTTAAAGCTTTATAATCGGCATTAATAAGCCCTGCCGGTAAAAACTGTTGTGGTGATTTTGTAGCATACAGTTCTATAAGCTTTTCAAATATTTTTTCGTCAACATTTTTGTTGAAATCCTTATAAGTACTTTCCAGTGCTGCAACAGTATTGTTCTTACGGTCGTTAAAAGACTGTTCGCCTCTCATGTTGTATACCTGCTCCAGCTGATATAGCCTGAAAGCAACAGTTAGTAATTCGGTATTTCTTAATACCACTTCAAGAAAATAATCCCTGCTTAAGGCATAAGGGGCTATCTCATTATATTTAGCGTCAAACTGATTGAAAAGATTACCATACTCTGCCTGCTTACCTTCTTTTGCAACTGTTTGCATAAAATCTTTTTCGTAGGCTTTTTTAATGGCTATGGCGTTGGTTTCCTTAAGCCCCTGCGTTTCGCCTATCCACTTTTTCCAGTAGTTGGCAATGCTGGCATATTTTGCAGCATACTGTATTTTTATCGCGGGGTCTTTTCTCATAAAGCTGTCAGCCACTTTCAGCGCAGCATCCCTTATCTCAATTTTAGCTGGGTTAAGGCTGTTTACAATCTGTTCTACAGCTACAGCCGGAAGATACTCTGTAGTCCTGCCCGGGTAGCCAAACACAAGGGTAAAGTCGTTTTCCTCTACTCCTGCAACAGAAACCGGGAAATAATGTTTTGGTTTATAAGGCACGTTGTCTTTTGAATACGGTGCCGGACGGTTGTTTTTATCGGCATAGATCCTAAAAAGCGAAAAATCTCCGGTATGCCTTGGCCAAACCCAGTTATCAGTATCAGAACCAAATTTTCCTATAGATGATGGCGGAGCGCCTACAAGGCGTACATCAGGGTAGGATTCTACTACAAAAAGCATGTATTGGTTGCCTTCATAAAAAGTACGTACCCTGTTCTCCTGCCACGATTCTTTAGGGAAGGTGTTAGTAACCTTTGCTATGTTCTCCTGGATCTTTTTCTGCTTAGCCTCCTCATTGGTTAAAGAAGTAGTGCCTTCAAGCACATCTTTAGTTACATCTTCAATTTTTACAATAAAAGTAACTTCAACATCCGGGTTTGGCAGCTCTTCCTCAAGGCTCATTGCCCAAAAACCATCAGTAAGGTAATCGTGCTCTACAGTAGAGTGTGCCTGTATTTCGCCATAACCGCAGTGGTGGTTTGTTAGTAATAGTCCGTTTGGAGAAATAACCTCAGAGGTACATCCGCCGTTAAATTGCGGCACGGCATCTTTAAGGCTGGAATTGTTAACATCATAAATATCTTTAGCCGACATTTTCATGCCCAGGCTTTTCATTTCTTTTTCGTTCATTCCTTTAAGGAGTGATGGTATCCACATGCCTCCCTGCTGTGCATAGGCAGGAATTACCAGAAAAAGGACAAGCAGTCGTAAAAATTTCATAGTGTATCGTAAAATGTTTGTGCCCGCAAGTTACAATTTTTGAATAAAATAGCAGAATGAGGATGTTTGTTTGGCAATTGTATTTTATATTCGGGCTATTTATTTTTTATGATGATTGATAACCTTATTCAGCATATAAAAAGATTTGTTGCCATTACTTTGGAAGATGAGGAGGTGCTACGTAGTTGTTTTGTAGCAAAAGATGTTCGTAAGAAACAATACCTGCTGGAAGCAGGGGAAATATGCACCCAAAAATATTTTGTAAGCAAGGGAGTGCTGCGCATGTATAATGTTAATGATAAGGGAGTGGAGCAGGTTATCCATTTTGCAATAGAAGGCTGGTGGATGACAGATTATTTTAGTTATAACAGCGGAAGGCCCTCACAGGTAGCGATACAAGCTGTAGAAGCCTCTGAAATCATAATGATGGATAAACAGGCTGAACAGGAGTTATTTGCAAAAATCCCTGTTTTGGAAAGCTATTTCAGGCGGGTTTTGGAAAAAGCCTATGCGGCATCCATTATGCGCACACATTACATCTTTAATTTTTCTGCCGAAGAACGCTACCGCCATTTTGCAGCTGCTTATCCCGGATTTATTCAAAGGGTACCACAATATCTGTTGGCATCTTACCTGGGTTTTACTCCCGAATTTTTAAGTAAGGTAAGGGCAAAGAAAGAATAACAGCCGCTTTCTTAATC
>CAMPIZ010000312.1 GCA_946886675.1 uncultured Flavobacterium sp. | reverse complement strand
GAATTATAATGTGATAGCCTTTTTGGTTAAAATAAGCTTCTGGATTTTCTTCTGAAGCTGCCAGTATAAAATCTCCTCCCCAGGCTCCAAGGCTTTTAAGGGTGCCGTTAAAGTCAGGAAAAAGATTTTGTTTCACGGTTTTCATTTGTAAGGTTTTGCTAAGCAGGTTTGAGTGTTCATCCAGCAGTTCGCAAAATCTGCTAAAACTATCTGTTGTGTGAGCTTCTGCAATTATTTTGTCCACCTGTTTAATAAGGTTTTCTACTTTGTCAGCTTTTTGTTTGTAATCTAATATAGCAGAACGGCTGTTTTGTTTTCTGTTTAGGTAAATAAAATACAGTTTATCAGTAAACGCAGGGTTAAAATTTACAGGCTGTATAGCAGGTACTTCCTTTTCTATAGAGTATAGAATAGGGGTGTTATGCTGTGCACATGCAATGTCATATCCGCTGCCTCCAAAACTTTTACTGAGCAGTTTAAAAGCATCTATATTAAACCACTGTGCTATATTATTTATAAGTGTAGACGAACTGCCCAGGCCCCAGTTTCTGGGAAAGGTAAGTTCTGTAACTGCTTTAATACCTTCACTGTTGCTCAATACTGCCGGGTTCATTGTGTGTGCAGTGTGCAGTATATCGATAAGTGTATTGGTTATTTTGTCTTCACTCCTGGCTTTATCTGTTATTGCCTCAAAAGGAATTTCTGCTTCAAACCACAGTGTGCCATCTGCATCAAAGCTTTTCCATTCCAATGCTTTTTCGGCAGTGTCTTCAATAAGAAGGTGCTGTCCGTAAACAGTTGGTAGTGCAAATCCTTTAGAGCCGTCTAACACAGTGTATTCGCCTATCAGTAATAATTTTCCGTTGCTATAAAAAGTCTTTTTCAAGAGTTTCTGTTGTTGCTTTGCGTAAATCTTTTATATAATCAACCACTGCAGCATGTGTAACTGTGTTAGTTTCGAAATGCTTTATAGTTTTTTCTTTTTCTTCTTTGTTTGCACCCAATTGATTAAGGATATTCATAAGATGCATTTTCATATGTCCCTGCTGTATGCCGGTTGTTGTCAGTGAGCGTAGAGCGGCAAAGTTTTGTGCCAGTCCGGCTACGGCAACTATCTGCATAAGTTCTCTGGCAGAGGGGTTTCCAAGCATTTCCAGCGAAAGCTTTACAAGAGGGTGCAGGCTGGTAAGCCCTCCCACTGTGCCCAAGGCAAGCGGTACATCTATCCAAAAGGTAAAAATACCATCTTCAACCCTGGCATGAGACAGGCTGCTATACTGGCCGTCTTTTGCAGCATAGGCATGAACTCCCGCTTCTACAGCTCTAAAATCGTTTCCGGTAGCCACTACCACAGCATCTATACCATTCATAATTCCCTTATTATGGGTAACGGCCCTAAATGGTTCTGCCTCGGCTATCTTTACAGCGGTTACAAATTTTTCTGCAAATTCCACTGGGTCTATATTGTTGTCTTCTCTTAGTTCGCCAAGAGTACAGGAAACTTCTGCACGCACCACACAGTTAGGTACATAATTAGAGAGTATGCTCATGATTACCTGAAGCTGTTTTTCTTCTTCGGTAAAGGCATCATAATGGGAAGCTTCTTGTTTTAATGTTTTTGAAAACTGTTCCAGGCAGGAGTTTATAAAATTGGCTCCCATACTGTCTTTTGTTTCAAATGTAGCATGCAGTTGATAATAATCCTTAAGGGCGTCGGTTTTATCTTTTAAGGTTATGTCCAGAATGCCACCTCCCCGTTTTTGCATATTTTTAGTTATGTTTTCTGTATCACTAAAAAATTTTGGCTTAACGTTGTTAAAGAATGTAACGAGCTTTTCTTTATTGCCTTTATATATAAAATGAACCTGGCCAATTTTTTCAGTACCCAGTATCATTGTTTTAAAACCACCTCGCTGAGACCAGAATTTTGCAGCCTTTGAAGCCGCTGCCACAACAGAGCTTTCTTCTACGGCCATAGGTATAGTATATTCCCTTCCGTTGATTTTAAAATTTGGTGCAACACCCAGAGGCAGGTAAAAATTGGTAATGGTGTTTTCTATAAATTCATCATGAAGTTTTTGCAGCGTTTCATCTGAATTCCAGTATTTTTTAATCAGGGATATAGCATCCGCCGGATTCGAAAAATACTCATTTGCAATCCAGTCAATTTTCTGTTCTTTAGTCAGTTTAGAGAAACCAGCTATTGCTTTGCTCATTTTCAATGTCTTAATATGGTAATTGGTTGCAAAGATACGGTTTACTCAGTGTAAATACTAAAAAATTAAATAGCTGCCTTCGCTGCTTTTTTGTGATGTAAAACTTCATTTAACAAAAAAAAGGAGGGCTATCTCATAAAATTTTACTAAAATTGGAAGTTTTTTACCATGTATAAAATGAAATATATCAAAAAGTCGCTTTACTTATTGTTACTGATTTGCCTGCCTGTACTGGGGCAGCAAAAAATTACCCTAGATGAAATATGGAGGGGCGCCTTCCGCACTCAGGGAATGGAGGCTCTGGAAGCCATGAAAAACTCAAACCAGTATACCGTTTTAAACGCAGACTGGCAGACTGGGACAGCACAAATAGATCTATATGATTTTGCAACGCTGGATAAAGTAAGCACTTTAATAAATTCTGAAAATCATAGTGAACTTAAAGGGATAGACAGTTATACTTTTAGTCCGGATGAAAAAAAGATTTTATTAGCTACAAATTCACAGCCTATATTCAGGCATTCCTTTACCGCGGATTTTTATATTTATGATATAGCTTCCAAATCGCTTACTAAGCTTGCAGACTATCCGGTTCAGGAGCCTACATTTTCTGCGGATAACTCTAAAGTTGCTTATGGCTATGAAAACAATCTTTATATTTATGACCTTGCAGCAAAGACTACTACACAGATAACTAATGACGGACAGCGCAATGCTGTTATAAACGGTATTACCGACTGGGTGTACGAAGAGGAATTTGCTTTTGTAAGAGCTTACGAATGGAATGCCGCAGGAGATAAAATAGCTTATATACGTTTTGATGAAAGCCAGGTGCCTGAATTTTCTATTGATATCTATAACGCAGGATTAT
>CAMPIZ010000311.1 GCA_946886675.1 uncultured Flavobacterium sp. | reverse complement strand
TTAAATTAAATTTAAAAAATATTTTAAAATAATATTTTGGAATTAGGGCGAAGTTTTTCTTACCTTTGCATCCGCTTTCAGGGCAAGAGGTAAAAAGAGGGAGCGGAGTTCGGCATCAGGCTGGGCAAAAGAAGTTGAAAAAACAAGAACACAGTTCTTTAAAGGTGTTGTTATCCAAAAGAGAGGTGCAGGCATCACTCAGACTTTCACTATCCGTAAAATGTCAGGTTCTGTAGGTGTAGAGCGTATCTTCCCTATCAACATGCCGGCACTACAAAAAATTGAAGTTAACCAAAGAGGTAAAGTTAGAAGAGCTCGTATATTCTACTTTAGAGACCTTACCGGTAAAAAAGCAAAAATCAAAGAAAGAAGAAGATAATTTCTTTGTTTGCAACATACAAAATCCCTGTGTTTTACATAGGGATTTTTTTATGCCACTTATTATGGATTTCATAATTACTACATCGTTTTTTTAAGGCATTCCCAATGGCTATTTAATTTAGATTTTCCTATATTTGCAAGCCTTGCTTTTAGGGGGTTATGCCTTGGACACTTCCATATATTGCAGCCTCCTGCAAAGCAAAAGCACAACAAACATTACAACATAATAATAACAAAACCTGCCGGCTTACTGAACGTGTGACCGAAAGGGCCTTTAAAAAACGTAAAGAAATGTCTAAAACATCAAGGATTATTTACACAATAACCGATGAAGCCCCTATGCTGGCTACACATTCTTTCCTTCCAATTGTTAAGTCTTTTGCTGCTCCTGCCGGAATTCAGCTTGAAACAAGGGATATTTCCCTTGCAGGAAGGATACTTGCTAACTTTCCTGAAAACCTGACCGCAGAACAAAAGATAGGCGATGCGCTAAGTGAGCTTGGTGAACTTGCCAAAACCCCAGAAGCCAACATTATTAAACTTCCAAATATATCTGCTTCCGTACCTCAGCTTAAAGCTGCCATTAAGGAGCTTAAGGCACAGGGTTATAATGTCCCTGAATACCCGGAAGAGCCTAAAAACGACGCAGAAAAAGAAATAAAATCACGTTATGCCAAAGTATTAGGTTCTGCTGTCAACCCTGTTCTTCGTGAAGGAAACTCTGACAGAAGGGCTCCAAAGGCAGTTAAAAACTATGCTAAAGCACATCCTCACTCAATGGGTGCATGGTCTTCTGACTCTAAAACTCATGTTGCGAGCATGAGCGAAGGCGATTTTTACGGAAGCGAAAAATCAGTTACTGTTAAAGAAGCTACCGATGTAAAAATTGAATTTACATCTAATGATGGTACTGTTACTGTTCTTAAACCAAACACTCCGCTAAAAGCAGGAGAAATTATAGACTCATCGGCGCTAAGCCTTAAAAAGCTAAAAGCTTTTGTTTCTGAAGAAGTTGAAGATGCAAAACAAAAAGGCGTGCTGTTCTCAGTTCACCTTAAAGCTACCATGATGAAGGTTTCAGATCCTATCATTTTTGGCGCTATAGTAGAGGTTTTCTTTAAGGAAGTATTTACTAAATATGCTGCCCTTTTTGATGAGCTTAGTGTAGATACAAGAAACGGACTTGGTGATGTTTATGCTAAAATAGCCGGCACACCTCAGGAAGCTGAAGTTAAAGCAGCTATTGATGCAGTTTACCAAAACGGCCCTGCCATTGCTATGGTAAATTCAGATCAGGGCATAACAAACCTTCACGTTCCGTCTGATGTAATTGTAGATGCTTCTATGCCTGCTATGATACGCACATCCGGACAAATGTGGAATGCAGAAGGAAAACAGCAAGATACTAAAGCTATTATTCCGGACAGAAGTTATTCCGGTGTATATGTTGCAACTATAGAAGACTGTAAAAAGAATGGTGCATTTAACCCTGCTACTATGGGCAGTGTGCCAAACGTGGGGCTAATGGCTCAAAAAGCGGAAGAATATGGTTCTCATGATAAAACATTCCAGATGTCTGCCAATGGTGTTGTAAAAGTAATAGACATCAACAATGGTACTATTTATATGGAACAAAAAGTTGAGGAAGGTGACATTTTCAGGATGTGCCAGACCAAAGATGCTCCAATACAGGACTGGGTTAAGCTTGCCGTAAACCGTGCAAGATTATCAGCCACCCCGGCTGTATTCTGGCTGGATGAGAACAGGGCACATGATGTTCAGATAATAGAAAAGGTAAAAAAATACCTTAAAGACCACGATACAAACGGACTTGAAATTCATATTATGAATCCGGTTGAGGCTACTAAATTCTCATTAGAGAGAATAAGAAAAGGCCAGGATACTATCTCTGTAACAGGTAATGTACTACGTGACTATCTTACAGATTTATTCCCAATCCTTGAGCTGGGTACATCAGCAAAAATGCTTTCAATCGTTCCGTTAATGAATGGCGGTGGACTGTTTGAAACAGGTGCAGGAGGTTCTGCCCCTAAGCACGTTCAGCAGTTTGTAGAAGAAGGCTACCTGCGTTGGGATTCCCTTGGTGAGTTCCTTGCACTTGGTGTTTCTTTTGAGCATTTAGGGCAAACTCAGGACAATGCTAAAGCGATAGTACTATCTGAAGCTTTAGATGAAGCCAATGAGAAATTCCTTGAAAATGACAAATCGCCTGCCCGTAAAATAGGACAGATTGATAACCGAGGCTCGCACTTCTACCTTGCTTTATATTGGGCCCAGGCTCTTGCTGCACAAAATAAAGATGCAGATCTTAAAGCTAAATTTACTCCAATAGCGGAAGAGCTTACTGCTAACGAAGCTAAAATTAATGAGGAGTTAATAGGGGCTCAGGGTAAACCACAGGAAATAGGCGGTTATTACCACCCTGATTTTTCTAAAACTGATGAAGCTATGAGGCCAAGCGAAACGCTTAACAGCATACTTGCTAAATTGGCTTAATCGCATTTAATAAACAAAGAAAAGCTATCCTTCGGGGTAGCTTTTTTTATTCATATAGTTTATTTTTAATTTTTTGTATTAAAAAACTGTAAAACAATGTTACATAATACAATTTTAAGCGTCTGTAATGCGTTATGATGACCATATCAGAATTTACTTAAAATTTCGAAACACTCTCCAAAGATATTGTAACCT
>CAMPIZ010000310.1 GCA_946886675.1 uncultured Flavobacterium sp. | reverse complement strand
ATATAAATGGAACATTTAATATTCGACATCCCAAACTTACTGAACAATATTAATAATCTTGCCCGGCACCACAATTACTTTTTTAGGCTGCTGACCATTAAGTTGCTGTATAGTACGATTATCTGCAAGAATTGCTTTTTCAATATCGGGCACTGCCATTTCCATAGGCAGCTCAATCTTAAAGCGCATTTTACCGTTAAATGAAACCGGGTACTCCTTACTGCTCTCCACAAGGTATTCCGGGTTAAATTTAGGGAACGGCACTTTAGAAACACTACCCTGATGCCCCAGCCTGTACCAAAGCTCTTCTGCAATATGTGGTGCATAAGGTGATATAAGCACTGCAAGCGGTTCCAGTATGGTACGTTCATGGCATTTAATAGCCGTAAGCTCATTAACAGCAATCATAAACGAACTTACAGAAGTATTGAACGAGAAATTCTCTATATCTTCCTGTACTTTCTTAATGGTTTTATGTAGTATTTTATAGGCTTCTTTACTGGCTGGATTTGTATTTACTATGAGCCCGTTATCATCAAAATATAGTTTCCATAGTTTTTTAAGAAAGCCCGATACACCTGTAATACCCGCAGTATTCCATGGTTTGGCCTGCTCCAGCGGACCAAGGAACATCTCGTAAAGTCTTAAGGTATCAGCGCCATATTGCTCGCAAATATCATCCGGGTTTACCACATTATATTTGGATTTTGACATTTTTTCCACCTCGCGGCCTACTATATATTTATCATCCAGCTCAGTTATAAACATCGCATCCTTATAATCGTGATTTAGAGGATGATTTTTAAACGCTTCCAGATCCAGTTCATCAGACGCGTTTACTAAAGATACATCACAATGTATTTTGTTAACCTGAACCTGTATACCGTCTAAAATAGTATCGGTAAACCTAAAATAGTGCTTTAGCTGTTCAGCAATATAAGGAAAGGCTGCAACATTGGTTAATTGTTCCACACCTGTATTTGAATCAACCACAGCTTTAACATGCTTACCGGATGCGAATATTTTATTATTATATGTTTTTACAAAATTTCTGATTATTACCTGTTCTTCATTTGTAAATTCAGCGGCAGCATCTTCTGTAATATCAGAGAAAGATAACCTGTACACAAACGCCGAAGTTCCTAATATCATTCCCTGGTTGATAAGCTTTTTAAAAGGCTCGTCCTGCGTAATAAACCCGCGGTCTTTTAAAAACTTATTCCAGAAACGGCTGTACAAAAGGTGGCCTGTAGCATGCTCGCTGCCCCCTATATATAAATCTACATTTTCCCAATAGTCCTGCGCCTGCTTAGATATAAACTCCTCATCATTATGCGGATCCATATAGCGCAGCCAGTACCATGAACTTCCGGCCCATCCAGGCATGGTATTAAGCTCGAGCGGAAATACCGATATATTATCAATAAGCTCATTACTTACCACTTTATGCTCTACTGTGCTCCAGGCCCATTCTTTAGAATTACCTAAAGGTGGCTGCCCGTCTTCGGTAGGAAGGTATTTTTCTACATCAGGTAAACGAACCGGCAAATACTTTTTCTCTATCATTTGCGGCAATCCGTTCACATAATACACCGGAAAAGGCTCTCCCCAGTAGCGTTGGCGTGAAAATACCGCATCGCGAAGGCGGTAATTGGTCTTACCTCTTCCCTGCCCTATATCCTCCAGGGCTTCTATAACAGTTTTTGTTGCCTTTTTATAATCCATTCCGTTAAGGAAACCAGAATCCTTTAACTTTACATTGTCTTTAGAAGCATAAGCTTCTTCAGATATATCTACCCCTGCAAAAATATTATTGACCGGTATATTAAAATGCTTTGCAAAATCATAATCCCGCTGATCGCCGCAAGGCACCGCCATTACAGCACCGGTACCATACCCCGCCAATACATAATCGCCAATCCAGATAGGAATAGGCTCTTTAGTAAACGGATGTTCGGCATAAGCTCCTGTAAACACTCCTGATATGGTTTTTACATCAGCCATACGGTCGCGCTCACTCCTTTTAGCCGTTGCTTCAACATAAGCCTCAACAGCTTCTTTATGCTCCGGTGTGGTTATTTTTGCCACAAGTTCATGCTCCGGCGCCAATGTCATAAAGCTTACACCAAAAATAGTATCTGGGCGGGTAGTAAATACTTCTATGGTGTACTCTCCCGTATCGTCGCCTGTTAACAGGTGCAGGAATTTATTCTGATTATCCTTTACTTTAAAAGTAACTGAAGCCCCTACAGATTTACCAATCCAGTTACGTTGGCTTTCCTTAAGCGATTCTGTCCAGTCGATAGTATCAAGCCCTTGCAAAAGCCTTTCTGCATAAGCAGAAATCCTCATGCTCCATTGTGTCATTTTTTTACGGATAACAGGGTGGCCCCCTCTTTCGGAAACACCATTCACTATTTCGTCGTTTGCAAGTACCGTACCCAAAGCAGGACACCAGTTAACCTCTGTTTCCGCAAGATAAGTAAGCCTGTATTTAAGCAGTATCCTTTCCTGGTCGGCATAGGTATATCCTTTCCATTCTTTAGCAGTAAAGGTTGGAATATTATCGTCGCTTACAGCATTTACTTTGGTATTACCATTTATTCCAAACTCTGTAATAAGGGTATGAATGTCTTCTGCCCTGTCTGTGTCTTTATTATACCATGAGTTGAACAGCTGGATAAATATCCACTGTGTCCATTTGTAATACTCAGGGTTTGATGTTCGCACTTCCCTGTCCCAATCAAACGAAAAGCCTATTTTATCCAGCTGCTCCCTGTATCTTGCAATATTAGTTTCGGTAGTAATTGCAGGATGCTGCCCGGTTTGTATGGCATACTGTTCTGCCGGAAGGCCAAAGCTGTCATACCCCTGTGGGTGCAGTACATTAAACCCCTGATGGCGCTTATAGCGTGCATAAATATCAGATGCAATATAACCCAGCGGATGCCCCACATGCAGGCCTGCTCCGGATGGATAAGGAAACATATCCAGCACATAATATTTAGGTTTATCAGAAACATCCTCTGCCCTGAAGGTTCCGTTTTCAGCCCAGTATTTTTGCCATCTGGCTTCTATTTCATTAGGATGGTATTTCAT
>CAMPIZ010000309.1 GCA_946886675.1 uncultured Flavobacterium sp. | reverse complement strand
GTGTAACATCAAGGTCATCTGTACAGGATATGCCTATTGATACTGTAAGGAGCAGCAATAGTGCTTTTGTTGTTAATATATTTACTATTTTTTTCATATCAGATTTTTTTAGAAGTCTAAATTAAGTCCAAAAAGGAACATTCTGGCACGTGGATATATTGTATTATCTATACCGCTGAATATTTCAGGATCAACGCCATCATAATCGGTAATGGTAAGCACGTTTTGAACTCCTATATTTACTCTCAATTTAGAATTATTATATCCCATAGGGTTCATAAAAGTATAACCAAGAGTTATATTATCAAGTTTAACCCATGAAGCCTCCTGAATATAATAATCAGAGAAGAAACGGTTATTACCTTCTTCCTGGAACCCACTGTTAAAGTAATCTGCATGAATGTTGCTTATAACATCATTATACCTGATACCCGCCTGAAGTACACCTGCATTAGAAGCGACGTTGTTATACATGTAATTACCTACACTTGCTCTCCAAGCCATTGAGAAGTCAAAATTCTTATATGCCATATTGTTCTGGAAACCAAAAGTGAAGTCAGCATAAGGTTTTTTATATCTGTATCGGTCATTCTGATTAATAATACCATCCTGATTTCTGTCAACATATACGCCTTCTACAGGTTTTCCGTTTACATCATAAACCTGCTCGTATACATAAAAAGCAAATGGTGAATAACCTACAGAATGTATCTGTACAGTGTTACCTCCACCTCCCTGAATGTCTCCGGTTGGTATATCTACACCATTAGCAAGCTCATCTATTTCACGGTCATTGTAGAACATATTAAAGTTAACATTACAATAAAAATCTTCACTTTGTGCAATGTTGTAATCAATCATGAACTCAATACCTCTGGTTGTAAAGCTACCAAAGTTTCTCCATCCTTCATTGGTTAGATTTGCCCCATCCGGATAAGGAACCCTTGCTAGTAAGTCTTTCGATTCTTTTTCAAAAAGGTTAACTGAACCTGTAAGTCTATTTTCAAAGAAACCATAATCTAAACCAATTGTTTTATCAGTAGTTTCTTCCCATTTAATTCCCGTATTGTATCCCTGAGGGCGACCAAAAGGTATAAATACATTTCCAAATTGATATTGACCTTGGGTAGATGTTGAAGTGTTATATCTAGGGATATATTCATAGGCAGCAGCAATATCCTGCTGTCCTGTAACACCAATACCTATTCTAAGTTTTAAATCTGATATAGTTTTTGAATTTTTAAGGAAGCTTTCCTCTACAAGTCTCCAGGCAAAGGCACCACCATAAAAGTTACCCCATCTGTTATCTTCAGAAAAACGTGAGGTACCATCCCTTCTGTAATTTAATGTAAGGAGATATTTTTTACTAAAGTCAAGATTCATCCTGGCGAAATAACTTTGTAGATTTATATCAGGATTTGTATTAACATCTGCAATAGAGTTAGGGTCATATATGTTCCCGCTGTTGTATTGCTCGGCTTCAAATAATTGATAGGAATACCCTCCTGTAACATCTAGATAAAATTTTCCAATATCTTTAGAGTAAACTAGATAAGCGTCTAGAAGCTTATTTTGTCTGTTATCATCAAATGTTGTAAAAGAACCATAGTTTACAAAATTACCGGCACTTATAGAACCTGTCGAATAACCGGCGGGACTTAGGTTGGACAGTGTGTTAGTGCCTGTACCATCCTGTTTGTCAAGCCCAAGATTTAATACAGCTCTTAAATCTTCAAAAAAGTGTAGTTTATAATCAAACTGAATATTACCATATATCCTCCTGTTATCGGTAATGTTCCTTCTTTGCTCTAATAAAGATACAGGATTCATCTGCGAACCGGTTACAACCCTGTCACCATCTGCTTCAAACCATTCAAAATACCCTCCGTAAATTGAAGAAGGATCATATACAGATTGTGTTGGGTCAAAACGTAATGCATTTCCTATAGCTCCCTCATCAGCAAAACGGTTGTCCTGCCAGGAAAGATTTGCATTTACATTAATTTTAAGATGGTCATCAAATAAGGAAGGGTTTAATGAAAGCGAAGTCGTAGTTCTTTTAAATTCCCCTGTTTTTAAAATACCTGGGACATGTGTATATCCTACTGAAAGTCTTGCTGGAAGTTTATCCCAAAGATTACCACTTATACTAAGATTATTATCAATGGAAAGTGTATTTGAAAAAATTTCATCCTGCCAGTCAGTATTAGCATCTCCTAAAAGTGCAATTTGTGTAGGTGTGCCTTCTTGATTTACAAGTGCCCTGTATTCTTCTGCAGAAAGCATATCTACTTTTTTAGCTAATGTGTTATAAGTAGTCATTGAATTAAATGATACTTTTAACCCTTGTTTACTGCCTTTTTTAGTAGTAATAATAATAACTCCGTTTGAAGCTCTGGAACCATAAATAGCAGTTGCAGAAGCATCTTTCAATATTGAAAAAGATTCAATATCATTTGGATTAATGGAAGCAAGTATACTTGTGGAGCCTCCAACATTATCATTACCAATAGGTAATCCGTCAATTACAATAAGAGGGGCATTATTGGCGCCTAAAGAAGCACCACCCCTTATTCTTATATCTGATCCTGAACCGGGAGCACCATTTGTTGCAATAGTTACACCTGCAACCCTACCGTTTATCTGATTTTCTGCGGTTACATTAAAACCTTTATTAAAAGTTTTTGGTGAAATTACTTCTACAGACCCTGTTGCATCCTGTTTTCTTACAGTACCATAACCTACTACCACAACTTCTTCAAGTTGCGTGGAATCTTCAGAAAGTGTGACACTTATTTCACTTTGTCCGGTAAAATCTACTACTTTATCAGCAAAGCCGATAAAACTGAATACAAGCCGGTCGCCGTTCTTAACATTGTTAAGGATAAAGTTACCGTCCATATCGGTAGCAGTACCGTTTGTGGTACCCTCAACAATTACATTTACTCCGGGGAGTGGCTCTCCGGTAGTATTATCGCTCACGGTACCTCTCAGCGTGCTCTGTGCCAGCACACTTACGGGTAACAAAAGCAACAAAAGCAGTAGCTTTTTATACATTGTTTTCATACAAGTTGTTTAGGTTAATTTTGTGTTTTGTTTTCTGCTTATATT
>CAMPIZ010000308.1 GCA_946886675.1 uncultured Flavobacterium sp. | reverse complement strand
ATATAAGCTAACGGAATGGTTTTTTAATAAATTTGTTTTATCGCAAAGTAACAGAAAACATTTCTGTTTTACAGCCTGAAAAATACAAAAATGTTTCTCGAAAATACAGTAAACCATAAAGAACAATTTGGGTGGATTGAGGTCATCTGCGGGTCGATGTTTTCGGGCAAGACCGAGGAGCTTATCCGCCGTCTTAAAAGGGCACAGTTTGCCCGGCAAAAGGTAGAGATATTTAAGCCTGCGATAGATATACGCTACCACGACGACAGGGTGGTATCGCACGATGCGAATGAGATACGCTCTACCCCTGTCGAGTCGGCCTCAATGCTCAGGCTGCTGGCACAAAACTGTGATGTGGTAGGTATTGACGAAGCCCAGTTTTTTGATGATGAGATTGTAGCGGTTTGCAACGACCTTGCCAATAACGGGATAAGGGTTATAATTGCAGGGCTGGACATGGATTTTAAAGGCAATCCTTTTGGCCCTATGCCTGCGCTTATGGCCACAGCAGAGTATGTTACTAAAGTACACGCCGTATGCACCCGTACAGGAAACCTGGCCAATTACAGTTTCCGTAAAGCGCAAAACGACAAACTGGTTCTACTGGGAGAAACAGAAGAGTATGAACCCCTTAGCCGCGCAGCTTATTTTAGAGCTATGAAGGAACAGGCAGCAGAACCAAAAAAAGGAGATAAAGAAGAACCTTTCCCAAAAGGCGGAATTTAAACACCTCAATCCCTTGAGTATAAAACCACAGGATATTATTAAGGCTGTAAACCCTCGTTTTGAAGGCACACAGCCTGATATGGAAATTGATAATGTTTCTATAGACAGCCGCTCGCTGCAAAACAATGCAGGCACTTTATTTTTTGCATTGCATGGGCAAAACCGTAACGGCCATAACTATATACCCGAACTGATTGAAAAAGGCGTACGGAATTTTGTTGTAAGCCATATTCCGGAGCAAAGCAAAGGCAAAGGCAACTTTTATGTAGTAAGCAATACCCTTACAGCCCTGCACGATTTTGCAGCGTATTACCGCGCGCTGTTCAGTTTTCCGGTTATAGGTATAACAGGAAGTAACGGCAAAACCATTGTAAAAGAATGGCTAAACTACCTGCTGAGTCCGGATTATAATATTATCCGCAGCCCTAAGAGCTATAACTCTCAGGTAGGCGTACCACTGTCAGTCATCGGTATTAACGAAAAGCATAACCTTGGAATATTTGAAGCCGGAATCTCTACAACGGAAGAAATGGAACAGCTGGCCAATATCATTAAGCCCAATATTGGCATCCTTACCCATATAGGCACAGCACACGATGAAGGGTTTACCGATAGGCAGCAGAAAATTCAGGAGAAAACAAAGCTGTTTAAAAATGCCGATATTGTTATCCTTCAAAAAGATGAGGCTGTTTTAAAGGAAATAAAAAGCAAAAAAACATTTACATGGAGTTATGACAGTAATGCCGATGTAAACCTAAACAGGCAATCAACTCCTGAAGGAACATTGCTCTCAGTAAATCATAATAATGATAGCTTTGAAGTTGTAATCCCGTTTTTTGATGATGCTTCGGCTGAGAATGCTATAAGTTGCCTTATGCTAATGCTGCACTTGGGTTATCATCACGAAACTATAAGGGAACGCCTTGCTGGCCTGTATCCTGTAGAAATGCGCCTTCAGGTAAAAAGTGGCATTAACGACTGCACTATTATAGACGACAGTTACAGTTCCGACTATCAGTCACTCAAAATCGCACTGGACTTTTTAGAACAGCATAAAACACACAAAAAGAAAACCATTATCCTTTCGGATGTTTTCCAAAGTGGTTTTGCAGTAGAGGAACTGTACGCAAAAGTAAGCCGCCTTTTGGCTGCCAATAATATCAGCAGGGTGATAGGTATAGGCGAAACCATAAGCAAACAGCTAAAGGATTTTCCTAATTTTATAAGTTACAAAACGACACAGGAATTTTTAACGCAGTATAATGCTAATAGTTTTAGCAATGAAACTATCCTGGTTAAAGGAGCGAGGAGTTTCCGGTTCGAGGAAATTGTGGTATTGCTGGAGGAAAAAACCCATGAAACGGTTTTAGAGATTAACCTTAATGCCATAGTACACAACCTTAATTTTTACAGGGCAAGGCTAAAACCCGAAACCAAAATCATGGTTATGGTAAAAGCATTTGGCTATGGCAGCGGAAGCTATGAAGTTGCAAAGGTACTTTCGCACCACAAAGTAGATTATTTGGGTGTGGCTTTTGCCGACGAAGGCATTGCCCTGCGTAATGCCGGAGTACAAACACCTATTATTGTAATGAATCCCGAGGCAAGCGCCTTTAATGCCATGATTGCCTATAGCCTCGAACCTGAAATTTATTCGGTGCGGGAGCTAAGGGCATTTATTACTATTGCACAGCAAAAAAACATATCCGACTATCCTATTCATATAAAACTTGATACAGGCATGCATCGTTTGGGGTTTGAAGCCCATCAGCTGGATGAGCTTATCGAACTGCTTAAGAACAACAACTTTGTTTCGGTTAAAACTATTTTCTCGCACCTTTCTTCCAGCGATATGCCTCAATACAGGGATTTCACACTGGAACAGATTGAAAAGTTCAATACCCGTTCACAAAAAATAACCAATGCTTTAGGCATTAACCCTATTCGCCATATACTCAACACTTCGGGTATTTATAATTTCCCCGATGCACAGTTTGATATGGTACGCCTGGGCATAGGATTGTATGGTGTGGGCAATGATGCAGAAGAACGTAAAGCTCTGGAAAATGTAGGCACGCTTAAAACCGTTATCCTTCAGATAAAAGATATTGAACCGGGAGAAAGCGTGGGTTACAGCCGAAAGTTTATGGCTCATGAAAATGTGCGTATTGCCACGCTCCCCGTTGGTTATGCAGATGGTATTCCCAGAAGTTGGGGTAACGAAAAAGGGTATGTTATGATTAAAGGTCAAAAGGCGGTTATTACCGGAACCATATCTATGGATATGATGATGGTTAATGTAACAGGCATAGACTGCAAAGAAGGCGACAGGGCCATAATATTTGGCAACACTCCTACAGTTGTGGAAATGGCAGAAGCACTGGGCACAAT
>CAMPIZ010000307.1 GCA_946886675.1 uncultured Flavobacterium sp. | reverse complement strand
TGACATGGAACGTATGGAAGAACTTATAAAACCTACACTTAAAATTAAGAAGCATTTTTACAAAAAGATTGTACACAACGGCAGGCATAACGAAAAGCTTTGGGCTAATGAATTTGACGATGCTTATTTATGGCTTATGGAAAACTAATTGTTAGCAGGTAAAACACTACCTTTGCAAAAATAAACTCCATGAATAATAACGATATATTTAAAAAATTAAGGGTAGCACTTCAGCTTAGGGACGACCAGATTGTAGAAATTATGCAGCTTGTCGATTTCAGGATTTCAAAAGCTGAACTGGGCGCTTTTTTCCGCAATGCAGACCATCCTAATTATATGGATTGTGGCGACCAGGTGTTACGTAATTTTTTAAACGGACTTATTATTCATCTGCGCGGCACTAAAGAAAATCCAAAGAAGCCGCAGGAAGTGCTGACAAAGAACAAAGCAGAAATTAAGCAAAACAGTAATCCTCCAAAAAAACAGAGTACCAATCTGGTAGAGAAAAAGCCAGCTAAAAATTTTAAGCCAAAAAAAACCGTTTCTGTAGTTGAAAAGGTGAAGTTTAAAAACGGAAAAAATAAAAAGAAGTAAGCTTTACAAATATTTTCATTACCTCATTAAGAATTTGATAATTACCGCACCTCATCTTAAGAATACTATAAAAGTGGTCTAAAGTAATGTTAACTAACATTATCTTAATCCTTTACGAATGGCGGGTTTTGTAAATTTGAGGGAACAGCCTGCACGGCAGGTACCTTACCGTGCTGGCAAAAAGCCATGCAATGAAAATAATTACTATTTCTTACAGGTTACCCCTGTCCATTCAACAAAAAAAAGATAAAACGACCATTACTCAAAGCGCCGGCGGGCTGGCAACTGCCGTACTTTCCTATTCTGAAAAAAGCAGTAAAAACCTCACTTGGGTGGGAGTTGCCGATTTTGAAGAAGAATTATGGGAAGCTAATAAAAATAATTACAGCAAAAACTTTGATATTGAACCAGTATATCTGGACGAAAAACTGAACAGGAACTTTTATAATGTATTCAGTAACTCCGTATTGTGGTCACTGTTCCATTACTTCCCTTCCTTCATAGAATATACACATGAAGGTTTTGAAGCTTATAAAGAAGCAAACAGGATAGTAGCCGAAAAAGTAAACCGCATTTATGAACCGGGAGATATCATCTGGATACATGACTACCATTTTATGGGGCTTGCCAAACTGGTAAGGGAGCACCATCCGGATGCCAAAATAGGTTATTTTCTTCATATACCTTTTCCAAATTTTGAAATATTCAGAGTATTGCCCAATAAAGTAAGGCGATATTTACTTGAAGGTGTACTGGGTAGTAATCTGGTTGGCTTTCATACCTGGGAAAATGCAATACATTTTACCGAATGTGTAGAAAAAATGCTAGGTTATTCTCACAAAAACTTTTTATTCAGCCAGGAGACCCATCGTACAAAAGTGGGTTCTTTCCCTATAAGTATTGATTTTGACAAATTTCATAATGCCTATGATAATCCTGAAGTAGTAAGGTTAAGAGATGAGATTAAAGAGCTGTATGAAGACAAAAAAATAATTTTCTCTGTAGACAGGCTGGATTATACTAAAGGAATAACCAACAGGCTTAATGCTTTTGAAACATTTCTTCAAAATTATCCCGAATGGAAAGAAAAAGTAGTTTTTCTGCTTGTTATAGTCCCATCCAGGGAAGAGATATCCAAATATGGGGAACGTAAAAAAATGATTGAGCTTAATATAGCCCGAATTAATGGAACATTAGGCAATTATAAATGGTCTCCTGTAGTATATCAATATCAGTCGGTTGATTTTGAAAAGCTAATTGCCCTATACACCAGTGCTGATGCTGCGCTTATTTCGCCTGTAAGGGACGGTATGAACCTGGTTGCAAAAGAATATGTTGCTTCCAGAAAAGACCTTCGCGGCGCCCTTATTTTAAGCGTTATGGCAGGCGCTGCAAAAGAGCTGCAGGAATCACTTACCATAAACCCACACGACAGCGAACAGATTGCCCATAAACTTAATTATGCTCTTAATATGAGCCATGAAGAACAGGCCCGAAGACTTGAAAGAATGCAGCGCTACCTTAAAAAACATGACGTTTTCCGATGGGCATCAGGTTTCCTTAATCAGGTGGAAGAAGTGCATAGTCAGGATACTAAAGCTATTCCGCTTACAGATGACTACAGAATAAAAGTATTGGAAAAATATGAAGATGCGGAAAAAAGGTTATTGTTACTCGATTTTGACGGTACCTTAGTAAACCTGAAGTCGAGGCCGGAACTGGCTGTACCTGAAGACAGGCTAATAGACCTGTTAAACAGGCTGGCTGCAAATCCTAAAAATGAAGTATGGATAATAAGCGGACGAAATAGGGAATTTTTAGAGCAATATTTAGGACATTTACCTATAGGCCTTGTTGCAGAACACGGCGGTTATATAAAAAATAAAACATGGGACTCTGTTATAAAAGGCACTCCGGAGTGGAAAGACAGAGTAATAGAAATAATGCATGATTATGTTGATACTAACGCTGAAAGTTTTGTGGAAATTAAAGAATTTGGCGTAGCATGGCATTACAGGAATGTAGACGAAAGGCAGGGCTTTATGGCTTCCAGGGAATTATTAGCACTACTTAAAAACCAGTTATACAATTTGCCTACACAAATTATAGATGGTAATAAAGTGATAGAAGTAAAACACTTTTTAGCTCATAAAGGCACAACATGTAAAAATAATATACTATGTAATGATCATGATTTTGTATTGGCATTTGGCGATGATAAAACAGATGAAGACCTGTTTGAAGAGCTTACAGGAGATAATGAGTATTCCGTTAAGGTAGGCCCCGGTAATACAGCTGCAAAGTTCAGGGTTTCATCAGTAGAGGACGTACTGGACATTTTAGAGGAGTTTAATCATTGCACTGTACTGAAATAACTATTTGTCTTTATAAATTTACTTTCCCGGCTTTTGCCGGGATTTTTTTTGCATATACTTTTTTCGCAACAACTGCGTTCGGCTTTTTTTAGTCGCAGTTCTCTTTATCTTCGCTTTATGGAGCCAGTATACAAACGTGTTCTTCTGAAACTTTCCGGTGAGT
>CAMPIZ010000306.1 GCA_946886675.1 uncultured Flavobacterium sp. | reverse complement strand
GTATGAGGGTTTTTTGTTTTTCATTTTATGTAATTTAAACAGAAAATCATTTAATTTTTATTAATTTGCAGGTGTGAAGGATGATTTCTCTCCTACTATAAGCAGGAATCGAAAAGTAGAATACAAAAAATGCTATTACAATGTCAGTTTTAGAAAAAATGAGTTCGGCAGATGCTATTGCCTTAGAAGATAAATATGGAGCGCACAATTATCATCCGCTTCCAGTGGTTTTAAGCAAGGGAGAAGGAGTATATGTGTGGGATGTGGAAGGTAAAAAATACTATGATTTTCTTTCAGCATACTCAGCTGTAAATCAGGGACACTGCCATCCTAAAATTGTAAATGCCATGATGGAGCAGGCAAAAACCCTTGCACTTACTTCAAGGGCTTTTTATAATGACCAGTTAGGCAGGTATGAAGAGTTTATAACAAAATACTTTGGCTTTGATAAGGTATTACCAATGAATACCGGGGCAGAAGCTGTAGAAACCGCAATAAAGCTTTGCCGTAAATGGGCTTATGAAAAGAAAGGTATTGCAGAGAATGAGGCTAAAATTATAGTTTGTGAGAATAATTTCCACGGCAGGACTACTACAATTATCTCATTTTCAAACGATGAGAATGCCAGAAAGAATTTTGGCCCATATACACCCGGTTTTATTAAAATTGGGTATGACAGTATAGAAGAGCTCGAAACTGTACTTAAAAATGAAAAAAACATAGTAGGATTTCTTGTGGAGCCTATTCAGGGTGAAGCCGGAGTTCATGTTCCCGCTAAAGGCTATTTGACTAAAGCAAAGGAACTTTGTGAGAAGCATGAAGTTTTGTTTATTGCGGATGAAGTGCAGACAGGTATCGCGAGAACAGGAAAACTGCTTGCTGTTCAGCATGAAGATGTTAAGCCGGATATCCTTATATTAGGTAAAGCGCTATCAGGAGGTGCTTATCCTGTATCGGCAGTACTTGCTGATGATGAGATAATGAATGTTATTAAGCCGGGGCAGCATGGTTCTACTTTTGGAGGTAACCCTGTTGCTGCTGCTGTTGCTATTGCTGCACTGGAAGTTGTTGAAGAAGAAAAACTTGCCGAAAATGCTGAAAAACTAGGTGAAATTTTTCGTGATAAAATGAATGAGTATATTAACAACAGTAATATAGTTACTATGGTAAGAGGTAAGGGCCTTTTAAATGCTATTGTTATTAATGATACAGAAGACAGTTCTACAGCGTGGGATATATGTGTAGGCCTAAAAGAAAACGGGCTGCTTGCAAAACCAACACATGGCAACATAATACGTTTTGCCCCACCGCTTGTAATGAATGAAGATCAGCTTATGGATTGTGTAAATATAATTACGGGCACTCTTAAACAATTTGAACGTTAATAATTAAAAATAACCAACCAACAATTATTTAAATCTCAATTTATTATGGAAAACAATTCCTCATTTGAAACATTTGAACTTCAGCTTACAAACGAAGCAAAAGATTTTTTAAAAGAAACAGGTAAATGGGCAAGCTTCTTAGGGATTCTTGGCTTTATTGGTCTGGCCTTTTTTGTGATAATAGCTCTTACGGTTTTGGCTGTAGGTGGAGCAATGTCCAGCGCTATGGATAGTATGGGTGCTTTTGGAGGCGTAGGCACTACTGCAATAGGCATTATTTACCTGCTTATGGCATTACTGTATTTTTTCCCTGTTTTATATTTATACAGATTTGGCTCAAGGATAAAAAATGCATTTGCTAATAACGATACCGCTATGCTAACATCTGCTATAGAAAATCTGAAATCTCACTATAAATTTGTTGGAATACTGGCAATTATAATGATTGCTTTTTATGTTCTTGCAATAGTGTTTGGAGTTTTAGGAGCGTTTATGAGCTAATTACCGAATAAACAGAAAAAAATCCTCCTTTTTAAGGGGGATTTTTTTTATTTAAAAGATTGCTAACTTTGCTTTTTTAAGATTTATGAAAACTATATTTATAATATTAATTTTTGCTGCCGCATTTATAGCCCTGTTCGAACAGTCTAAAGAACACCCTAATAAAATTATTATGGTTGTGGCCTTTGCGGTTTTTGCCGTGGGGCTTATGAGGCTTATGGTAAAAGTTCCCAGTAAAAACCAGGATAAGGATAATGATGAAGAAGTTTAGCGCAGGTGATAAGGTTACTGTTCTTGATGATTCCTTTAATGGACGCGTTAAAGGTTATAAAAATGAACGCGTTATTATAGAAACACAAGAAGGTTTTGAGCTTGATTTTGAAGAACATGAGCTTATTAAGTTAGATGATACGGGAGACTTCAGGACTTTTTTTTCTTCCCAAAGTGTCAGTTCTGTTTTAAAGGACAAAGAAGAGCCTAAAAAGCGAAGTTTTGTTAAGGAAAAGCGTTCTAAAAAAGACGATTTTGTACTAGAGGTAGACCTGCATATAGAAAAGCTAGTTAAAAACAAAAACGGTATGTCTAATTATGATATACTAACCCTGCAAACCGAAACAGCAAAGAGGCAGCTTGATTTTGCTATTAAAAACAGAATGCCTAAAGTTGTATTTATTCATGGAGTAGGAGAGGGTATATTAAAAGCAGAACTGGACTTTCTTTTAGGCAGGTATGATAATATAAGCTTTCAGGATGCCAATTACCAAAAATACGGGCTTGGAGCCACAGAAGTTTATATAAAGCAAAACCCAAACAGATAAAAAAAGCAGCCAATCGGCTGCTTTTTTATTCGGTTGTATATATTCCTAAATCAAATTCTGCAAATTCAAAGTGTTCCTCGCTATTCAATGAGTTAGTGAATTCTACATCAATAAGTTTTACCGAGTGTTCATACTGCATTGTTGTTTCATTATAATTTGTAGTAACGGAAATTGTACCTGTTGCATTCCAACGTTCCAGAATGGTAGGGGTAACAGGTGGTACAGAGCCACATATTACATTATCGGTTATGTTTCCGGTATAAACATCAAAAATAACCCTGTTGTCATTCGGATCTACCTGCTGCGTTCTTGGAGTGTCCGTCTCCTGGTTAGGGAAAAGATCTTCATATACTTCGGTAGTAAGATCCAGCAGTAATTATTCGTTTAAATTTCGTTTATATAAAACATTTGTGTTATCACATTTACTTATGG
>CAMPIZ010000305.1 GCA_946886675.1 uncultured Flavobacterium sp. | reverse complement strand
CTATCATTTATTGTTTTACAATTTTTGTTGTATAACTGCTGCCTGACTGGCTTTCTAACTGTAACATATAAGTTCCATGTGCCAGCTTAGCCACATCTACCTGCACTTCGTTACCGTTTACTGCAGTTTCTATAACTTTCTGTCCAAGCATATTAGTTACAGTAACCTTAGAAAGGCTTTCGCCAGATGCAATAGTTAATACATTGTTTACCGGATTAGGGAAAACTTTAAGGTTATCATTATTAAATTCAGTAACACCAAGGGCTGCCTGAGCAGTTATCATTAAAGGCTCACCTTCACACCCTTCAATTGTTTGGGTAACATAATAAACCATATCGTCTTCAAGTTCCTGTGTAGGCTCAATTACAACCATTTCATCAGCATCATTCATAACATACCAGGTAACTTCAGCACCATCTTCTATTGTAATTTCAAGATCGGCAACTGTTTCGCCCTCCTCAAATTCCTGTACAACATCACCACCCGGCAGTTCCGGTATAGGAGTTATAAATACATGAGTATCATTTGCAGCGCCTTCACAGCCATCAATAACCTGTCTTACAAAGTAAGTTCCTGCTTCAATCTCTGCATCTTCTGCAAGAGGCTCTTCTGCGTCTTCAGATGCATACCAGTTAACCATAGCACCTTCTTCCGCTATTTCAAAAAGCTCTCCAACGGTAGCACTACCGCAGAAATACTGATCAGTTTCTGTTTCAGGAGCGGCTATTTCGTTAAAGCTCACCATAATTTCTACTCTCTCACTTTCTCCACAACCTTCCAGAGACTGAGAAACAAAATAAGAACCTTCTTCAAGTACAGCATCTTCGCCTAACATTTCAGGAGCATCAGCAGTTGGATACCAGTGCAGTATAGCACCTTCCTCTGTAGTTTCCGCCATTAATTCCGCAGCAGTAGAGCCTTCGCAAACGCTTTGGTCTTCTGCAACAGGAGCAGGTACTGTGGCAAATGTTACCATAATCTCCACACGCTCACTCTCACATGCTCCAAAACTCTGCGACACAAAGTAAGAATCTTCTTCAAGTACAGCATCAGCACCTAACTCTGCAATAGAATTATAAGTAGTATACCAGTGTAGTTCGGCTTCTTCACCACCTTCTGCCATTAGATCGGCAACAGTAGCGCCCTCACAAACACTTTGATCTTCTGCTGTTGGCACAGGAACTTCTTCAAAAATAACCTCTACCGGAACCTTGATACTCCTGCATCCAGACATTTGCTGAACTACATAATATGTTCCTTCCTCTAAAGATGTGCTTGTGCCTACTGGGTTTGGCGCATCTTCGGAAGTAAACCATAAAAGCACACCACCGGCATCTGCTTCTGCAGTTAAGTTAGCCACCAATGCTCCCGGGCAAAGTGTTTGAACAGGCTCTGCCACTGTAGGAGGTTCAACTGTATTTATAGAGAAAGTAACCGCTGTCCTGTCGCTTTCACATGTACCTATGTATTGAGACACATAGTAAGTACCGGCTGCAACTGCAGTATCATCTGCCAATGGTTCCACAGCATCTTCTGTAGCATACCAGTGAAGTTCAGCATTACCTGTAGCCTCAGCAGTTAAGTCTGCTACTGTAATACCACCACAGGCAGCCATATCTTCTGCTTCAGGAGCATCTAAGTTACAAACAAACGGTTCATATGTAACAGTAATTGTATATGTACCATTGTCTACTTTATTATAGGTAGTATTACAATCAGCACCACCCCATACTCTCCATACTTTAAGCTCAAACTGTACAGTTCCGGTCATACCGTCTGCAATATTTAATCCTGTACGGCTATAAGAAACTGTACCGGCAGCATCTTCATCAGGACCGGCAGTAACCGTTGCCTCACCTATGCCAGAAGTAGCACAATGAAGAAGGGTACGCTGTTCTGACTTCCATGCTCCTCCCTGTGCTGTCATAGAATAAGCCACATTTACTGAAGCCACCTGATAACCATCAGGTACTGTTACAGACAGTTCCGCAGGACAAGGGGTACTTGAGTTTGCCGGTGGTTCACCACCACCTGTGTATAAGGACGGCAGATCGCCTGCTGTATAAGTTGCAGATACCTGACCTGTTGTAAAAGATGTCATTACCCAGGCTCCAAGTTCGCCTCCGCAATTAGACCTAACCCATACATAGTGTGTAATACCTGTATCAAGATCGTCAAAAGTCGCACTTGTTTCAGTAGTATTGGTTACTGTAGTTGTACCTGTTGGCGGAGTATTAACTGTTGACATATAGTAATCATACCCTCCAGATGGCGCGATAACCGGTACCGACCATGAAACTGTTCCGGCATCCGCTGTTGATGTAGCCGTTAAGTTTGCAGGAGAAGGACATTCAGGTAATACCTCGGCAGTTACTCCCATAACGTTAACTACACCTTCAGCTGTAGATGTCTTTGTAACTTCAATACTTTCTATAAGCTTAGGTTGGTTTTCAGCATTAATATTTATAGCCAATTGATAAAGTCTTGGGTTACCCGCAGGGTTTTCAAGAGCATTAGTAGTTACGTTAACACGTCCAAAACCTGACGTAACAACCGGAAGCGCCGTACTATTGTACCAATCCGGTACAACAAGGCTGGTTTGGGTCTGAAAAGTATCGTCGGTAAAGTTAACTTTTACAGTCACAGTAGAAGAACCACTTCCTGATGTAGCAAGCAAAAAGACCTTTGTTGCCATTACCTGATTTGTAAAAGCCAGGGTACCTGTACCACTTGTTGTTGCAATCCTTAGTGAATTGTTACCACTATAGGGAGCCATCTGAAAGCTTAACCCTGTTGTGGCTGCAGAATTTATCAGACCGCTTACGGGTAACGCATAAGCAGGTGGTGTTGTAATTGTTGCAGGTAAAAAATCGGCCGTCATAAACGCAAAACTGTCATTATCCACCAACATAGTGGTAGAAGATGCAGCCGGCCCTGTTCCATTTGCAATAACATCAGCCGTTAACCCTGAAGAAATTGTAAGGTGTTCATACTCCTGCGCGCTGGCTGTTAACGCCAGAAAAGGGAATATTGCACTAATTAAACTTGGTAATTTTAACTTCATAGAATACTTGGATTTAGTTGGTTTAACTTATAGTTATTTTATGTTAATTTTAGATAAAAAACATAGTTGAAAAC
>CAMPIZ010000304.1 GCA_946886675.1 uncultured Flavobacterium sp. | reverse complement strand
GCTCTACAGCCCTGCCGCGATGGCTAAGCTTAGCCTTCTCGTCCAGTGAAATTTGGGCAAATGTAAGGTTTAATCCTACAGGTTTAAATATGGGATCATAGCCAAAGCCCTTCTCTCCTGCTTTTTCTGTAGTTATTTCGCCGTTTACTATACCTGTAAATAAATGCTGCTGCCCGTTAAGGTTGAGCGCTATAACAGTTTTAAAATGTGCATGGCGGTTCGTCATGCCGTTTAATTGGGATAACAGCTTATCCATGTTATCGTTAGCATCTTTCTGTTCTCCGGCATAGCGTGCAGAGTATACACCGGGTTCACCGTTTAGGGCATCTACCTCGAGCCCTGTATCATCGGCAAAGCAGTTGTAGCCATAGTTTTTGGTTACATAATCGGCTTTTAAAATTGCATTGCCTTCTATTGTATCTGCTGTTTCGGGTATATCTTCAAAGCAGCCAATATCTTCAAGGCTAAGCAGTTTTATATCTGCGGGTAACTGATGTTTTATTTCCTGTATTTTATTTTTGTTGTTTGATGCAAAAACAAGTTTCATAATTATATTTTATAGATGTCGCGCTCTTTTTTAGAGCAGAGGCCATCGGTTATTCCTGCAAGGATTGACCAACGTACATTATGGCCATTTCTTACCCTTGTAGCAGTATATAATACCGCAAAGAAATCGAATACGTTAAGGAATAATACAAAGATAATATACAGCCAGTAAAACGCGGTAGCATCAGAAAACTGATTTAATATAAGCGAAGCATACTCATCGTCATCAAGCCCTCGTGTAAAAATAAAATCTTTATTAAAAACAACTGCAAGGGTCCATGCCCAGGCAATACAGTTAAAAGGGACCAATACAAGCTGTGCCAGTATGGCTTGTATAGCATGCCACCTTATGAAGTAGGAAGATTTACGATGGCCTAAATAAAACCCTACCGATGCTATAAGGTTAACAATGGGTATTGGCAGCCCCGCCACTACAGCTACAATAGCCATAAGGTATGCATTAGAGGCTTTTTCATACTCGTTAGGGTGAACTGACAGATTATCCGGTGTTTTCATAATCCTTTAATTATATTCCAAATCCAGTTAGCGGCTATTAAAGTTATTAAAATTAAGGCTACCCATTTTATTTTTAATGTTTTTTCAAACCTGATATAACTTTTATGAAGTGAATCTTTTGCAAAAACAATATCATAAAGCAGCCAGAAAGGAAAGATAATAAGTATGGCAGCAATAATAAAACCCAAAGGATTTAAAAGGAAAGCATCAGCAAAATTGCCCTGTACAATTTGTGTAAGGCTTCGGGTGCTTCCACAGGAAGGGCAGGCTATACCGGTTACATTTTTAAATGGGCAGGGGGTAAAAGAGCTATGGCTGTTATAATGCCATAACGACCACCCCAGCCAGCCGTATCCGGCTGTTATGCCCAAAATAAGCAGCAGGTATAGCCTGTTTTTTGCCATGTTATAAAGTTACAGCAGCTGTTGCAGCCTCTCCATGTTTTTTTGGCGTGTGGCATCCATAATAAGGAATAAATCTATTATTGCCCAAATACCAAGTCCGCCGCAGGTAAGCAGTTTACCTATGCCTAATCCTGTATCTCCTATAATAAAGCGGTCTATTCCTAAACCTCCTGCTAGGATAGAAACAATAAGCATCATGGTTGGGTCTTTAAAGTCTATAGACTGTATCATAGCCCATTTAGAGTCGTCTGCCATTAAAAGCCTTTCACGAATATAGTTTAAATGATGTCCCTGGAAGAATTTTCCGTTGGTCATAAGAAACATGTCCACTTTTTGTGAGTCCATAAATTGATTGATTTGGTTGTTAAAAATATTTTTGGAGTTCAAATATATATAATTGTATTTAACAAAATAGTAACATTACTCATATATTTGTTATATCTATTCTTAAAATTTATTATGATGGAATGGATATAATATTTACTTTTGGTGCGTTTTTTAAAACACAAAACTTTCACAAGACATGGTAAAAGATTTATTTGACAGGATACAAAAGAATAAGGGGCCTCTTGGTAAATGGGCTTCGCAGGCTGAAGGCTATTATGTTTTCCCTAAACTGGAAGGCCCTTTGGCAAACAGAATGATGTTTCATGGTAAGGAAGTAATTAACTGGAGTATAAATGATTACCTTGGACTTGCAAATCACCCTGAAATAAGGAAAGTTGATGCTGATGCAGCTGCAGAATATGGTGCGGCATACCCAATGGGTGCCAGAATGATGTCCGGGCACACATCTGTACACGAGCAGCTTGAAAGAGAGCTTGCGTCTTTTGTACAAAAAGAATCAGCTTACCTTTTAAACTTTGGTTATCAGGGGATGGTGTCTATTATAGATGCCCTTGTATCTAAAAATGATATTATTGTATATGATGTAGACTCTCACGCTTGTATTATAGACGGTGTGCGCCTTCATATGGGTAAGCGCTTTACTTATAAGCATAATGATGTAGAGAGCCTTGAAAAAAACCTGGAGCGTGCTACCAATATGGCACAAACCACGGGCGGGGGTATCCTTGTAATTACCGAAGGTGTTTTTGGTATGAGGGGCCAGCAGGGTAAACTTAAAGAAATAGTTGCCCTTAAGGAAAAATATAACTTCAGGCTGCTTGTAGATGATGCTCACGGATTTGGTACTCTTGGTAAAACTGGTGCCGGAGCAGGAGAGGAGCAGGAATGCCAGGACGGTATAGATGTTTACTTTTCTACTTTCGCAAAATCTATGGCAAGCATAGGAGCATTTGTAGCAGCAGATAAAGATATAATAGATTTTCTTAAATACAACCTTCGTTCGCAGATGTTTGCAAAAGCGCTGCCGATGATTCTTGTAAAAGGTGCCCTTAAGCGTCTTGAAATGCTAAAAACTATGCCTGAACTTAAAGACAAGCTTTGGGAAAATGTAAATGCGCTTCAAAACGGACTTAAAGAGAGAGGGTTTAACATAGGTGATACAAATACATGTGTAACACCAGTATATCTTGAAGGTAGTATTCCGGAGGCAATGGTTATGGTAAACGACCTTCGTGAAAACTATGGTATATTCCTTTCTATAGTAGTATATCCTGTAATACCAAAAGGGATTATACTTTTAAGAATGATACCTACGGCTACACATACTATGGA
>CAMPIZ010000303.1 GCA_946886675.1 uncultured Flavobacterium sp. | reverse complement strand
AAAGTTTTCCTCTGCCGGTATAAGATCTACATGACTGGAATCGTAAATATCAATCAGGGGAAATACAGGCTTTTCCATTTTAGATTATTTTTCATAAATATAAAACTATGAAACCTGAAATTTATTACAGTTTAACTTTTCCGTCAGTATAATATTTTTTCCTGAACCAAAACGCGAGGTTGACCAGCGCGATAAGTGCAGGAACCTCTACTAAAGGTCCAATAACACCTGCAAAAGCTTGTCCGCTGTTGATACCAAATACTCCTATAGCCACAGCAATAGCCAATTCAAAATTGTTTCCTGTAGCTGTAAATGCTATAGAGGTATTTACAGAATAATCGGCTCCCATTTTTTTACCTGCCAAAAAGCTTACCACAAACATTAGTGCAAAATAAATAACCAGCGGAATGGCAATGCGCACTACATCCATAGGTATCTGCACTATAAGCTGCCCTTTAAGGCTAAACATTATCACTATTGTAAATAGAAGCGCTATAAGCGTTAATGGTGATATAAACGGAACAAACTTATTGTAAAACCATTCACGTCCTTTTAGCTTTATCAGTCCGTAATGCGAAATTAGCCCTGCCAGGAATGGGATACCAAGATATATCCCCACACTTTTTGCTATTTCGGCTATTGTAATATTCACCTCAAGCCCATCAATTCCAAAAAGCGGCGGTAGCAGTGTTATAAACACGTAAGCATATACGCTGTACAGCAGTACCTGAAAAACACTGTTTAAAGCAATAAGCCCCGCTGCATATTCCCTGCTGCCATCGGCAAGATCGTTCCACACCACAACCATTGCTATACAGCGTGCCAGGCCTATTAGTATAAGCCCCGTCAT
This sequence comes from uncultured Flavobacterium sp., assembly GCA_946886675.1. Next base: position 2,309 of record CAMPIZ010000303.1, on the reverse strand, counting down.
ATATTCAGGATAATCATAAAGAAATAATATAGCCAGAAAGAACATCAGCACCGGGCCAATAATCCAGTTAAGGGCCAATGAAACTCCAAGCACCTTTACATTACTGAACACCTCACGTATTTTGCCATACTGTACTTTAGCCAGAGGTGGATACATCATCACTATAAGGCCAATAGCAAGCGGAATATTTGTAGTACCACTGGAAAAAGAATCGATAAATCCTGAAGAGGATGGAATAAAATAACCTATAGCTACTCCAATAGCCATAGCCAGGAAAATCCATAGTGTAAGGTAGCGGTCAAGAAATCCCAATTTTTTCCTTTGCACCGCAGGAGCACAGTTAGTAACGCTCATAATTTGTGTTTGTTTTATTATATTAAGGTAAAAATGTAGCCCGTTAGGGAACCAAAGACAACTATAAAAGCACTGTTCATTTTTCTGAAAAATAACAACAGTAAGAACGAAAGCAGACAGATTAAAGCTGTTTGCCACCCCATAATGCTTTCCTGCCCCATTTGAAGGCAAACAGCTGCTATTACAGCAACTGATGCCACATTTACAGCATCAAGAAAAGAGGAAAAAACTTTTGACCCTCTTATTTTCGTAACGACACGATTAAGCAATGCCACAAAAACAAATGACGGCAGGAAAACACCAGCGGTAGCAGCCAAAGCTCCCATAAATCCGTTAATCTGGTAGCCAATGAATGTTACAGATGAAAAAACAGGCCCGGGCGTAAACTGCCCTACAGCAATAGCATCCATAAGTTCCTTACGCGAAAGTATTCCCTTTGCCACAAGTTCTGTATCTATAAAGGCAAACAACACATAGCCGCTGCCATAAAGTATAGCCCCTATTTTTAAAAATACAAGAAACAATGAACCATTAGATACTGTTGCAGCGAGAAATGGAGCCAAACTGTTAACCCGATCCTGACGCTTTAATAATAATCGATACAGCATATACAATAACCCTGCACCAAACATTACTATAATTTCATGCAGCCCGGCCATAGCTAACGCAAAAGCAACAATACCTATAACAGCCAGGTAAACATTCTTTACCGATACTTTAAGTAAAGGATATACTGCCATTACTATAATTGCTATTACAGCAGGCTTAATACCGTAGGTAAAAACTTCAAACTGTGGCAGGGACCCGTATTCTTTATAAAGCCATGCGATAAATCCGGTTATGATAACAGCCGGGAGTATAAAAAAAGCTCCGGCAGCAAAAAGTCCTTTCCATCCTGCTTTTTCTTTCCCTAAATGGATAGCAAGCTCAGTACTGTTAGGCCCCGGTATAAGGTTGGTTGCTCCCATGAGGTCAATAAACTTCTCATCGTCCATCCATTGCTTTTTAGCCACAACTTCGTGACGCATCATAACTATATGGGCAGCAGGGCCTCCAAAAGCAAATATGCCAAGGCGGGCAAATAATTTAATAACTTCCTTAAGCCTGTTATTCATAAAGTTACATCTCTGTACGCTCAATAAATTCTTTACAATACTCTTTAATCATGCCCCGCACTCTCCTGAATTCTTCCGCAATCTCTTCTTCTGTCCCTTCATATTTTGACGGATCAGGAAAATTATAGTGAAAACGCTCTGCCTTAGATGGAAAGAAAGGGCAATTCTCTTTTGCATTGTCACATACCGTTATAATGTAGTCAAAATCAACATCAAAATACTCATCAACATTATTAGACGTATGATGAGAGATATCAATTCCGTCTTCTTTCATAAAAGCTATTGCCTTTGGGTTTACACCATGTGTTTCTACACCTGCACTATATACATTCGCACGTCCGTTAGCAAAATAATTAAGATAACCATGAGCCATCTGGCTTCGGCAGCTGTTACCGGTGCACAGCACTAAAATGTTTTTCATATATACTAATTATTAGCAACACCCGCTTTCAGGAGTACAGCAGGCTGTGTTGTTTTTACTTAAATCTTTTAGGTTAACCTTTTGCTTTACGGGTTCTACACCACAGGCATCACTTGCCAGGCAGGCTGTTTTGGTGGAAGTCAGAATAAAATCCTTACCGTCATAATCGAGCCCGTATTTACCTATGGTATCGCTTTGGTATTCTACTTCAATCTCATTATCTTCCATGCCCAAAACTTTTTCTGAAAGCTCAATGATTTTAAGTAATTTCCCGGGTTTAAGGCGGTGTTCATAATCATTTGCATCCCAAAGCTGAAAATTTACTACAGTCTCAGTACGCACAGTACCACCACAGTCTATAAAATTTTTATTTACAACACCAACTTCTGTAACATGAAAATGCTCCGGCACATAAATTC
>CAMPIZ010000302.1 GCA_946886675.1 uncultured Flavobacterium sp. | reverse complement strand
GGCATGCCCCGGGCGGTGGTGATAGCGGTATGTACTACTATATGGATGATGTACTTATTGAAGACATTCCGGCCTGTGCAGATCCGTATGATATTGTTATAAATAACATTACTGCTACAACTGCAGAGGTTTCCTGGACCCCGGGTAGTGACGAAACGCAATGGGAGGTTATAGCTGTGCCACAAGGCAGCGGTACACCAACCGAGCCAGGAACTGTAACATCAGACAATCCTTTCCTTATAGAAGGTTTATCATCAGGTACCCCTTATGATTTTTATATAAGATCGGTTTGTGGCGATACAAACAGCATCTGGAACGGGCCTGTAAGGTTTACAACTGCTATAACAAACGATGATTGCGAAAATGCCATTATTCTTCCAGTTAATTCAGGTACAGAGTGTATAGAAAGCCGTAACGGTACTGTTTTAGGTTCATCACAATCGCCACAGCCTTCATCGTGTGATGATATGCCTGCAGACGATGTGTGGTATGAATTTACTGCTACGGCAGAAACACACAACATTACACTTTCAAACATCGAAGGCTCTACTACAATTTTGCGTTATGAAGTTTATGAAGGTGATGACTGCGCAGCCTTAAGTTCGGTATTCTGCAGCCAGTTCTTTATGTCTTCAAACATAGAAGGCCTTACTATAGGGCAAACATACAAAGTACGTGTTTATACAATCAGCTTCCTGCAAACTTCTACTTTCAATATATGTGTGAGGACAGTACTGCCTCCTATCAGCACAGACAACACAACCTATACAATAGAACAGTTGGTTACCGATGTATTGGTAGGATCAGAGTGTGCACAGGTAAGCAATGTTACCTGGTCTACAGGAGTGGATTTTGTTGATGGTGAAGGCGTTCCCGGACCTAATGGTATAGCTTATTTTGACCAAAACGGATCTACTTTCCCTATGACAGGGGGTATTATACTTTCTACAGGTGATGCTATGAGGGCTGAAGGCCCTGAAGACGAGCACTTGGGAGACGGTGATCCTTCATGGGTAGGAGATGCAGATCTGGATGCTATTATTTTAGAAGAAACCGGAGAAGCAATGAATTCAACCAATGCCACAGTGTTAGAATTTGATTTTGTCCCACTTATAGACAATATGAGTTTTGAATTCCTATTTGTCTCAGAAGAATATGGAACATTCCAGTGTGATTTTTCTGATACATTTGCGTTCCTGCTTACAGACAGCGACGGTAATACTACAAACCTGGCAGTAGTACCGGGAACAACGCAACCAGTATCTGTAGTAACCATAAGAGATGAAGAATACAACAACAACTGTGAATCGGTTAACCCTGCCTTCTTCGATAAATTCTATGAAGGGCTTGATGCCCCGCTTGCTCCTATTTCCTTTACGGGACAAACTACCGTTTTAACGGCGCAGGCTTCGGTTGTACCAAATACTACTTACCATATAAAAATGGTAATAGCTGACAGAGGTGGCCTTTTTGAAGATACAAACTACGATTCGGCAGTATTCCTTGCAGCAGGCAGCTTTAACATAGGCCAGGCTACACTGGGAGATGATCTTTTAATAGCAACAAACAATGCTGTTTGTGCCAATGAAACTTATACTATAGAAAGCGGTATGAGTAGTGATATTTTCTCGTTTGAATGGCTTCAGGACGGTGAGGTTATAGACGACGAGACCGGACCGACACTAGAAGTAACCGAACCGGGAACTTATACCCTTAATGCTTTAGTAATAGGTGCAGATTGTATTGCTACAGACAGTATAGTGATAGAATTTTACCCTGCTGTGGAAGAAATAACTCAACAGCCTGTAGATCTTGTAATATGTGCAGATGGCAATACAGCTTCGTTTGACCTTACTCAGAATGATGCTATAATAACTGCCGGGCTTAATGCAGATGATTTTGTAATAACATACCATGCTAACGAAGAAGAGGCCAACTCAGGGACCAATGCTTTAGACTCCCCTTACACTAACACTTCAAACCCACAGTCAGTATATGCAAGGGTATTCTATGAGGTTACAGGGTGCTATGGCGTTCACAGCTTTAGCCTTAATGTAAATCCTTCTCCGGAATATACAATAAGTGATAACACAGCAATTTGCGAGAATGGAAATACTGAAATAGGCATTACTCCAATAAGCTTTGAAGAAGATGAAGCCCAGTTTAGCTGGACACAGGACGGCAATCCGCTGCCGGATACAACAGCCCAGATTATAGCAGATGAAGCAGGTATTTATGAAGTTACCATAACGCTGGGTATATGTGTTGTAACAGAAGAAATTACTGTTACAATGAATCCTTCGCCTGTTGCAGATGAACTTGAAGATGCTGTGGCCTGTAATGGCTACATACTGCCAGAACTAACTGCCGGCAACAATTATTTTACAGGCGCAGGAGGAACAGGAGATATGTTAACATCAGGAACAGAGGTACAATCAACACAAATAATATATATATTTGTTGAAACGGGCGGCTGTACAGATGAAAGCAGCTTTAACGTAACCATAATACCAACCCCTGAAGCAGAGATATTTGGAGAATGTATTGATGGCGAGTTTACTCTTGGGGTAACGTTCTTAAATGATGATTATACAGCTGATGATGTATCGTTTGAATGGAGAGGGCCTGACGGAATGATTATAGGCGGCGACCATCCAACAGTAGCAACAGATGGCGAAGGTGAATATGAAGTAACACTTACTCCTTCGGGCTTAGATGAAAACTGCCCGCTAACCATTTCATATAATGCGGATGATGTAGCCTGTACCATACAAAAAGGTATATCGCCAAATGGTGACCTGAAAAATGATAATTTTGACCTCACTGGTATGAATGTTACAAAATTGTCTATCTTTAACCGATACGGACAGGAAGTTTACAGCAGAAACAACTATGTAAACGAATGGCATGGCCAGACCAACAGCGGTGATGAGTTGCCAAGCGGAACGTATTTCTATGCAATGGAACGTTCTAACGGTGAGAACAGGACAGGCTGGATATACATCAACAGGCAGGAAAACTAAGGACCCAATAACCACCGGCCTCACTGAGGCCGGTTAACAACCATAAAGAGAAACTACTATCTATGAAAAAACTGTATCTAGCGACACTAGTGGCGCTGTGCGGCCTGGCAGATGTTTCTGCCCAGCAGGACCCGCACTA
>CAMPIZ010000301.1 GCA_946886675.1 uncultured Flavobacterium sp. | reverse complement strand
CAATAACAAAGCCACCTACACAGGTGGCTTTTTGTTTATGTGTTATTCCTGTTTGTTGAGGTTTCTTATCTGCTTAAGCTTCTCTTTCCAGGTATTTAATTCTTCTTTATGGCGCTCAATATTTTTGTTTACTTCTTTTACAAAAGGATTGTCTGCCTTTGCATTAGATATAAACTGTATATTATTCTCCAACTGGAATATTTCTGCCTGTACTTCGTCAATTTTCCGCATAATGAAAATCTGCTCATTTTCAATCTTGCGGGTGTCATCATTCTCTGCAAGCTGCTCAATACGGTTATTGAACTTAACCATCTCGGCTTCTTTCTTAGTAAGGCTAAGCTTATCAAAAAGAGCATCAAGCACCTTATTAAACTTGCCCTCTATATGGCGTCTTGCCTGAGGAACACGGCCCAGGTTTTTCCAGTTCTCAATATGTTGTTTTATGGCGTCAAGATCTGTTTTATGGTCACCTGTAAGTTCAAACTCCTTAAGATTATCCAGGTACTCCTTTTTCTTGTCAAAAGCTTCTATTTCTTCTTTATTAGCTTCATTTCTTACGGCATGAAGCCTGTCAAAATAATGGTTACAGGCAGCTTTAAAATCTTTCCATACAGCATCACTGTATTTTCTTGGTACATGGCCAATTTTTTTCCAGTCTTCCTGTATCTGTTTCATTACAGGCGTGGTAGCATTAAAGTCTTCACTATCTTTTAAAGATTGTGCTTTTTCTACAAGAGCCAGTTTTTTATTTAAGTTATCCTGCTGCTCTTTTTTAATATCCTTATAAAACGAGTTCTTTAAAGCATTAAATTCCCTCACAGCCGATTTAAATGCAGCCCAGGTATCTTCATTAACTTCAATAGGCACTTTACCGGCTTCAAAAAAAGCGGTCCTTAAAGCTTCCACTTTTTCAATCTGGCCCTGCCATGCATTATGAGAGTTTACTTTTTCTTTTGCAAGCTCTTCTATTTTGGCTATAATTTCTTTTTTCTTTACAAGGTTATCCTCTTCTTTTTCCCTTAGTTTGGCAAAAGAGGCTTCACGTTTATCGTGCAGCTGCTTGGTAAGATCGCTAAAGCGGTTCCATATCTCTTCGCGGTGCTCTCGGGATACTGGGCCTATATCTTCCTTCCATATTTTATGCAGCGACTGTAGTTCCCTAAATGCTTTATTTACATCTTCCTCTTCAAGCAGTTCTTCTACGCGCACAATAATTTTCTGTTTTTGCTCAAGGTTATGCTTAAAGTCAAGGTCACGAGCTTCCCTGTCAAGATGAAGATGGTCATAAAAACGCTCTATATGAAAATGGAAGTTATTCCAAACGTGGTTGTATTTATCCCTTGGTATTGGTCCTGCATTTTTCCAGCGTTCACGAAGTTCATTTATATGTTTAAGGGAATCTGTTATGCTCTCATCCCCATCAATTAGGTTTTTAAGTTCCTCTATAATGGCAAGTCTGTTTTCAAGGTTACCTTTAAGGTCCGACTGTAATTTTTTATAGTAACTGTTTCTCTTATCCCTGTACTGGCTGTAAATAGAGTCGAACCTGTTTTTTAAAGGGAAATGATATTCAAAACCTGTGGTATCGCCCTCATTGTCATGGCTGTATTCATCCCTTTTTTCTTCGATGAAGTGATTATATTTTGAATAGAATTCTTTACGTATTTCTTCTACATGATCTTTTACAGACATTACTTTTTCATGGATAACCAGCTTTTCAAGCGCATCAGTAAGTTTTTCCATAGAAAAAGCTTCATAATTTTCCATAGGGATATTATGCCTCTCTGAAGCCGAATCATCTTCACTGTCCTCAGCATTAGAGTCTTCTATAGACTCCATTGCCGATTTCTCTTTGGCTGTCTCTTCAGGTTCTGCTTTTTCTTTTTTAGCAACATTTTCTCCCGTTGAGGCATTAAGCACCTCTTCCGGGGCAAAAGGCATTTGTCCCTCGGTTTCATGAATGTAGTCTATGCCCTGCATACCTTCATTTTCGGTATTGGGCTCGCTGGCAAGTTCATTTTTATTTATTGCCTCATTCAAGTCTTTTAGTTCCTGTCCGTCTGCATCATGCAGGTTATCATTCTTTTCTTCTAACATTTTCTGTAAATGCTTAAGGTTTATATTGCGCTTTATTCCCGAAAGATAGTAAAGCCTGTGTAAAATTCAAAAAAAATAGTTGTTTTATGAGGAAGTCAGTACCTTTTTAAATAATAAACTATCATTTTCATTATCTGATAGTTTATTAATTTAAATTTTACTTGTTCCATATTTTCCATGCTTTCTCTGCCTGATAAACCAGCATTTTATATCCGTTTGAAGTTAACGCCCCATTTTCTGCAGCCTTTCTTAAAAAGGCAGTCTCTTCAGGATTGTAAACAAGGTCAAAGGCAATGTGCTTATCTGTAAACAGGTTGTAATCTATTGGCGGATACTCATTAACATTAGGATAAGTTCCTACAGGTGTGGTGTTTATTATTATCTGATATTCATCAAAAACTTCTTTATCAAGGCAATTATAAGAAAAAATAACGTCTGTTGCCCTCCTGGAAACAAAGTCATATTCGATTTTCATTTTTCTTAAAGCATATGCAACGGCTTTTGAAGCTCCACCCGTACCAAGTATAAGGGCTTTATGATGATGTGATTTAAGTAACGGTTTTAAGGCTTTTTTAAAGCCAAAATAATCGGTGTTATAGCCTTTAAGCTTTCCTTTTTTTGATACGGTTATAGTATTTACAGCTCCTATAATTGCAGCGGTTTTTGATAATGAATCCAGCAAAGGAATCACTTCTTCTTTGTAAGGAATGGTAACATTAAGACCCCTGAGTTTTGGAGTATCTTCTACAACATTTCTTAATTCGCCTATATACTCAATATCAAAATTCTGATAATAACAGTTATCAATATTCTTTTTAGTAAACTTATCATTAAAGTATTTTACCGAAAAAGAATAATCTATATCCCTGCCTATCAGTCCGTATATTTTTTTGTTTTTGGCTTTCAAAATAAAATTTATTTATGGTTAGCTGTATGGCGGATAAATATATAAAAAACCCGGCAACCAAGATTACTATTCTTTGTTACCGGGTGGTATATTTAATGTTAATTTATATTATGAAATCACAATGTGTATGTAATTAGCATAGGTTGTAAAAGTTAAAGTAAAACCAGAATCTG
>CAMPIZ010000300.1 GCA_946886675.1 uncultured Flavobacterium sp. | reverse complement strand
TTATCTGATATTTGGATTGTGTTTTTTAATGTGGTTACTTATATTTGAAGAAATCACCAAACATAAACCATGACACGAACTTTTATAACCTTTAAAACGTTTTCTAACGTAAAAGAGGCAAAAGAAGTGAAACGTTTTCTTTCGGAAAATAATGTCACAAGCCTCTTGAGAGATAATTTTGCCTGTTTTGAAAACCCTAAAGCAGCATTGTCGTTAAACGAATATGAACTGCAGGTTAAGGCAGCTCAAATGGATGCAGCAGTCGAATTGCTTGAGATTAGGTGTGAAAAGATGATTGAGCAGGTAGGCAGTGAACATCATTTGTTTTCCTGTACAAATGGGCAACTGTATGATATTCTTGTACGAAAAGGAGAAGTATCTGAGTTTGACCATAAACTTGCTAAGAGGCTTCTGGCGGAAAGGGGTAAACCAACAGATAATCAGTTTATAGAAAACATAAAGGTAGAGAAGCAAAAGCTAAAGGCACGTCCGCAGATAAACCAGATGATTAATATTTTTGCAGGCTATCTATTAGCGCTTCTTGGCGGTTTTGCAGGTATTGTAATAGGATACTTAATGTGGAGCTCACAAAAGCAGCTGCCTAATGGTGTAACCCTTTACAGCCATACAGAATCTGAAAGAAGGCATGGCAAAATAATTTTTGGTATTGGGATCCTTATTTTTGCTTACCTTTTAAGTATCAGGATTTTTGATATAACAGCTTAAGCTTTCAGCCAGTTTTCCAGTATCTTTTTTCCATTGGGTGTTAATACAGATTCGGGGTGAAACTGTACGCCGCGAACGTCATACACTCTGTGGCGAAGCGACATTATTTCTCCATTTTCATCTATAGATGTTATCTCCAGCGCTTCCGGAAAGCCTTCACGCGATACACACCAGGAGTGGTAACGCCCTACAGGAATTTCTTTTTCCATTCCATCAAAGAGGTATTCATCATCTACAATTATTTTTATGGTAGCCGCAACACCATGATAAACAGTATTAAGGTTAATGAGCTTACCGCCAAAAACCTCGCCTATAGCTTGTTGACCAAGGCAAATACCCAGTATGCTTTTATAGGGTGCATATTCTTTAATTATGGTTTCTAAGAGGCCGGCATCGGCAGGAATACCGGGGCCGGGAGACAAGAGTATTTTATCATAGTCTTTCGCCTCATCCGGTGAAATCTCGTCATTCCTTATTACTGTAACTTTACAGTCAAAGCTTTCCAGGTAATGCACCAGGTTGTAGGTAAAGCTGTCGTAATTATCGATTACAAGAATTTTTTTCATATAAACTTCGTGGCTGCAAAGGTATAAAACTTGGTCTTTAAAAAAATATTTTAAAAATCTACTAATCCTATAGGTTAATAAATTTTTTCTACTATATTTGTAATGCACAAAAGAATAAAATGGCAGTTTTAACAAAAATGTGTATGGTATGTGTGTGTTTCCCTCTAAACAGAGGTGCATTTGCCATACAATGAATTTAGGTTCAAACTAGTAAACAGCAAAGCTCCTCCTAACCGGGGAGCTTTTTTATTACCAAAATACTGCATCATGAAACATCCACTTTATACATCAAATTATCTTAAATCCGGTGTACTTCCCGATAAGCAGCAGACAGGCTTGTGGGCAGAAGCGTTTTTTCAGTGGCTTTTTTGTATAGGGCTGCAATATAGCGACTATGATTTTTTTCTTGATAAAGAAGCAGAGCTTGAAAAAATATTATACAAGCAGCTTTGCCTGGCCGGGATGGATGAAGATAAAATTCCGGGATTACTGGAGCATTTAAAAAGTAAAATTGTGCAATTGCATGAAAAGCTGGAAGACAGCCTAAAGGCCATACTGGAATTTGATCCTGCAGCAAAATCCAGAATAGAAGTATTGATCTCTTATCCGGGTTTCTTTGCAATTGCTTTATACCGTATTGCTCATGAGCTATGGGTGCAAAATGTACCTGTATTGCCACGCATGCTTAGCGAATATGTGCATAGCAAAACGGGTATAGATATACATCCGGGAGCACAAATTGGTGAACGTTTCTTTATAGATCACGGTACTGGTATTGTGATAGGAGAAACATCTATAATAGGAGATGATGTAAAAATATATCAAGGCGTAACATTAGGAGCGCTTAGCGTAAATAAAGAGGAAGCTGTTGTAAAAAGGCATCCCACCATTGGTAATAATGTTACTGTTTATGCAAATGCCACTATACTGGGGGGCTCTACCGTAATAGGTGATGATTGTATTATAGGCGGTAACGTGTGGATAACCAATTCTGTACCGCCAGGTTCATTGGTATATCATAAAAGTGAAGTGATTATAAAGGCGAGGGAAACATTTCCTGAGCCATTAAATTTTGTAATATAAAAACCGTATCTGTATGAAAGCAAATAACATTTTAGAAACTATAGGTAAAACGCCGCATGTAAAGCTTAATAAGCTTTTTGAAGGAAAAAATGTATGGATTAAGTTGGAACGCAATAATCCGGGTAACAGTATTAAAGATAGGATTGCCCTTGCCATGATTGAAGATGCCGAGGCTAAAGGGCTGCTAAAGCCGGGTAGTGTTATTATCGAACCCACATCGGGCAATACCGGTATTGGACTGGCATTTGTAGCGGCTGTAAAAGGGTATGAGCTGATACTTGTAATGCCTGAGTCGATGAGCGTGGAACGCAGAAAGCTGATGTCCATTTATGGGGCGGAGTTTGAACTTACACCACGTGAAAAAGGTATGAAAGGTGCTATAGAAAAGGCGGCAGAGCTAACTGCTGCGACACCAAATGCATGGTCACCAAGGCAGTTTGATAATTCTGCCAATGTAGAGGTGCATAAAAGAACTACGGCTCAGGAAATACTGACCGATTTTCCTGATGGCCTGGATTATATTATTACTGGCGTTGGTACAGGAGGCCATATAAGCGGTGTAGCTGAGGTACTGAAACAAAAATTTCCGAATTTAAGAGTATTTGCCGTAGAACCTGAATCTTCGCCTGTATTAAGTGGGGGTGAGCCGGGCCTGCATCCTTTACAGGGTATAGGAGCAGGATTTGTACCTTCTATTTACCGTAAAGACCTTATAGATGGAGTAATTAGCGTAGGCAAAGATGAGGCTTTTGAATTTGCCCGGAATATAGCTAAAAGAGAAGGGATACTGGGTGGGAGTTCGCCTGGGGCTGCGGTGGC
>CAMPIZ010000299.1 GCA_946886675.1 uncultured Flavobacterium sp. | reverse complement strand
TAAAATAATCTTTTTTAAATTCATTAATCTTCCTTAGCGTCTTCTTCATATCTGAACTTAACGTAGGATATAAATTGTCTTTCATTAAAATTTCAACAGCCATATTTATCCATGTTTCTATCTCCTTAGATTTGAATTTTATCTTTTCGGAGTTAGATAGTTCAAGATGCTCAGTAACCTTTTTAAATTGTAAATAAGAACTTAAATCAAATAATTTATATCTTATTTTAAGCTCGTCTAAATCAGAATGATCAAATAAGTAATAAAATATTAAATAGTTCTCCAGCATGCTACGTACCAAAGTATTCGGTGTGGCTTCGTCGTATATTAAGTCTCCATTATTTGTTTCAAAGATTTCAAGTGATTTGAGGAAATTGATCGCCCTCATTCGATAATTAACTACTAATGCTTGTAAGGTGTTAAGTTGGTTTGCCTGTAGTTGAGTCGGGTTATTTTTAACTATTAAATTACTCCATTCCAAAATAAAAAAAGTCAGTCTATCTAAGTGTCCCATTAACATCCTTGGCGACGGATGAGAACCTTTTGGAAATTCCTTTGCCATAAAGTTTTCATAATGCAATTGGGTTGTTTCATCGGTGTTTTTCATAGATGTGATATTTTCTATTGATTAATTTTAACTAGAATGGATGCTAATATAAAAATATGATTGGCAGATAACCCCAATTTGGCGCACCCCTCACTGGCTTAAGTTTGTTTTTCCTGGCTTAAGTTTCAGGCGCTGCCCGAGCTGAGGTAACTTAAGCTTTGCCTATAAAAGATTTTGTAAATCCGTCTACTATGTCTCTAGAAGCTACAAGCTTCTTTTTATAATAGGCATTAAGCTAGGCTTCCGCACGGTCTTCGCGTAAGCTTAAGCCAGAAAAGGGGGTAGCAGGGGCGTGTCTCTTTTTCCGCACAAAAAGCCTTTAACTATAAGATGGCGAATTTTTATTTCCATATCTTCCACGTAAAAACCAAATATAAAATGGCAATACCGGTCCACAACAGGAACGCTTCAAAATGAGTTTCAGGGAAGCCTCGGGATTGGGATATATATGCACCGGTGAGCAAGATCAATAAAATGGCAAAACCAAAAGTCAGTATAAACTTCCTGGCCTTATTTAATGGTTGATGGGCAGTAACAGCTTGGCTTTCTGAGACGGTCAATTCCTGCTCAATAATTATTGGTGCAAATTCCAGTAGATTTGCTAACACATCTAATGAATAATGCCGTGGCATTACTTCGCCCTTTTCAATACGCTGCACCGACCGCAAACTTAGTTGGGTCATATCTGCCACCTGTTGCTGGGTATATCCTTTTTTAATACGGCTTTGCTTTATTAAGCGGCCAATTTGCTGGGTATTCAACTTATCTAAAGTATGTCAATTACGTCATTTTACGTCATTGCTAAAAGGCGTAAATGTTACAAGGCTAAATATAATACTTTTATCAAAACTTACTCAAATGGCAGGCTTAGTAGTAGAACTTATAATATCATGGTTATTGCTCAAATTTGTTCTTAATAAAAACCTTTTGGTGCTTGGGTTTAAAATCAATAGCAAACAACTTATACCAATAGTAATAGCTTTATTTATACCGGTGGCTTTCCTGGTTATTCATTTGGTCGGTATATCATTGTGGGTAAAAAGCCCCTATCATTTAAACCCGCATTATACCTTCGCTGCATTTACAAACTCGACGCGGTACGTATTAATATCGGTCGTTTATGAGGAATTGATATTCCGCGGAGCGCTATTATATATATTGATCAAAAAAATAGGTACTCAAAAAGCAGTGCTGGTATCTGCAATAAGTTTTGGTCTCTATCATTGGTTTACAATGGGTGTATTAGGCCAGGTAGTGCCTATGCTGTTTGTTTTTACTATTACTGCTATCATGGGATATATATTTGCATTGTCCTTTAGCATAAGTAAAACCATCTATTTCCCATTCGCTTTACATTTGGGTTATAATTTTACTTTTATGATCATATTTTCCCGAAGTAACATTGGCGAGCAATTATTGATCCCGATGTTTAAAAATGACCCGATTAAAACGGGGGTTGCATTTCAAACAGTTACTACGGCAATACATTATATCGTTTTTCCATTTATTGTATGGTTGTATTTGCGTTATATGAAAAAGCGCATAGTCAGCGTATGATGAACATTCCCAAAAAACCATTAACTATGATCCCCAGTTGGCAAGTATGCAGCGTTGCCTATTGGGTGGGCGTACTTGTGCCTTAGGCTCACAAAGGCTGCACATCTTTATTCCCTCACTGGCTTAAGTTTGTTGTTCTGGCTTAAGTTTAAGGTGCTGCCTTCGGTTGGCTAACTTAAGCTTTGAGGGAGTGGCTTATGGATAAGTTTGCTTTCGAGGCAAGAAGGAGCGGTAGGGCAGATAATTACAAAATCTGGCGGGATGATAATCATGCTATTGATATGTCAGATTTGGATTTGCGAAAAAAGCTTTCGTATATGCACGACAATCCTGTTCGAGCAGGCATTGTAGAAAGAGCTGAAGATTATTTAATGAGTAGCGCAAGAAATTATACCGGAACATCGGGATTGATACCAATTGAGATTGCGTAAAGAGCGATGAAATCGCTGTTCTCGCTCATCCTCGTTGCAAACGAGGACGATAACGGGATAGCAGAAGATGCGCTCAGCCAACAATCTTGAGTACTCTTCGAGATTTTATGCAGTTTCTTTTGTTACCGCAATAGCACTGTTTAGCGCAGCCAATAGTGAATCCCTATATCTAATAAAATTATCTGGGCGGTCCGCTTCTTCACTTAGTTTTAGCGATTTTTTAACAAGCTTTACCTGTTGTAATTCGTTTTGGTACAGTTCATTAAAAGCGTCAGGGTTTTTGTTTTTTAATATTCTAACAGTATGAGAATATTGCTCAAATATATCGGTGATAATAGTGAGACTTTTATCATCGTAATTTTTTAAGCCACTTACCTTTGTTGATAGCTTTTCTAACTTTCCTCTTTCTTTTGCGTAACCCATATGTAGACAAAGATAGAGTTTCCTGGCACCATTTACCCCCGCTGCCGCGAGCATAAGCATTTTGCATAGACGCTTGCTGGTTCGAGCTTGCAGCCCGGACCTTTATATAAACGATATTTCCTTATCTTGGATCCTATCTACCGATGAGTCGTAACTATAAATTTAACAACAAAGAAGGCC
>CAMPIZ010000298.1 GCA_946886675.1 uncultured Flavobacterium sp. | reverse complement strand
AAAAACAATACTTCCAAAAAATAAAATCCTGTATTTGCTGCAAAGTTAATACCTCAGCTTTTATTATAAAACAGTAATATTTTAAACTTAAGGAATATTACCCGATTTAAAAAGCCGATAAGTGCAAACTCAGTAAATATTAAAATAAAAATCCCGTATCAATACAAGATACGGGATTTATTAATATCAGGACTTATCTGCTTAGGTACATTTTCCTTCTTGAATACAGTTCGTAAAACTGATCGTCTTTGAGGTCTTCAATAAACAGGATACTTTCCCCTGTAGATTTCATTTCAGGCCCAAGCTTTTTATTTACACCCGGGAATTTATTGAAAGAGAATACCGGCTGCTTAATTGCGTATCCTTTAAGCTGTGGATTAAAGGTGAAGTCTTTCACTTTTTTCTCACCTAACATTATTTTAGTCGCATAATTTACATACGGTTCACCATAAGCTTTTGCTATAAACGGTACAGTTCTGGAAGCCCTTGGATTGGCTTCAATTATATATACCGTATCATCCTTAATGGCAAACTGTATATTTATAAGGCCCACTGTTTTAAGCGCTAACGCAATCTTTTTAGTGTGGTCTTTTATCTGCTGCATTACAAACTCACCAAGGTTAAACGGAGGCAGGGTCGCATTACTGTCACCCGAGTGTACACCACAAGGCTCAATGTGTTCCATAATACCTATAATGTAAACATCCTCGCCATCACAAATTGCATCGGCTTCAGCCTCAATCGCTCCATCAAGATAGTGGTCTAAAAGAAGTTTGTTGCCCGGTATGCTCTTCAGCAGGTCAATAACATGCTCCTCAAGCTCTTTTTTATTGATAACGATTTTCATACCCTGTCCGCCAAGTACATAAGATGGCCTTACAAGTAGTGGAAAATCTAATGTATCAGCAAGTTTAGAAGCTTCTTCTGCACTTTCTGCAACACCAAACTTAGGGAATGGTATATTTAGCTCAGAAAGCAGTTCAGAGAAGCGCCCTCTGTCTTCTGCAAGGTCAAGTGCCTCGAAACTCGTACCTAATATTTTGATGCCATACCTGTCAAGTTTCTCAGCAAGCTTAAGAGCGGTCTGCCCTCCAAGCTGTACTATTACACCTTCAGGTTTTTCATGGCGGATGATGTCATATATATGTTCCCAGAAAACCGGCTCAAAGTATAGCTTGTCTGCCGTATCAAAGTCTGTAGATACCGTTTCAGGGTTACAGTTTATCATTATGGTTTCATAACCACACTCAGAAGCGGCAAGTACGCCATGTACACAAGAGTAGTCAAACTCAATACCCTGTCCTATCCTGTTAGGCCCGGAACCCAGTACTATTACCTTTTTCTTGTCAGATACAATACTTTCATTATGAACATATTTAGTACCGTCTGCCTTTTCTATTTCGGCTTCAAAAGTTGAGTAGTAATAAGGTGTTTTTGCTGTAAACTCTGCCGCACATGTATCTACCAGCTTGTAAACACGCTTAACACCCATTTCTTCACGCTTATTGTACACCTGGCTTTCAAGGCAGTTCATCATATGTGCAATCTGTCTGTCGGCAAAACCTTTCTGTTTGGCTTCAAGCAGCAGCTCTTTCGGTAATGTATCTATTTTGTAGTTAGATATCTCCTTTTCAAGAGCGTATAGTTCCTCATACTGCTTAAGGAACCACATATCTATATTAGTAATTTCGTGAATACGGCTTAATGGAATACCCATCTGTATAGCATCATAAATTACAAACACCCTGTCCCAGCTCGCATGGGTAAGCTTGTCTATAACCTGCTCATAGTTAGTATATCCTTTTCCATCAGCACCAAGCCCGTTTCTCTTAATTTCAAGAGATTGGGTAGCTTTATGTAATGCTTCCTGGAATGAACGTCCTATACCCATTACTTCCCCTACCGATTTCATCTGTAGGCCAAGAGTTCTGTCTGCACCTTCAAACTTATCAAAGTTCCAGCGTGGTATTTTTACAATCACATAGTCAAGCGTTGGCTCAAATAAAGCCGAAGTTGACTTGGTAATCTGGTTCATTAATTCATCAAGGTGATAACCCAACGCCAGCTTAGAAGCAATTTTTGCAATTGGGTAACCCGTAGCTTTAGATGCAAGAGCAGAAGAACGGGATACACGAGGATTGATCTCAATCGCTACAATATCTTCCTTTTCATCAGGGCTTACAGCAAACTGTACGTTACAGCCTCCGGCAAAGTTACCTATGCTGCGCATCATCTTGATAGCCATGTCCCTCATTTTCTGATAAGTTGTATCAGAAAGTGTCATGGCAGGCGCTACCGTAATACTGTCTCCTGTATGGATACCCATAGGGTCCATGTTTTCGATAGAACAGATAATAACTACATTATCATTTTTATCTCGAAGCAACTCAAGCTCGTACTCCTTCCATCCAAAAAGCGCTTTATCTATAAGTACCTCATGTATTGGCGAAGCCTCAAGGCCTCTTGTAAGCAGCTCTTCAAAGTCTTCTTCCTTGTGCACAAAAGCTGCCCCAGTACCACCCAGCGTAAACGAAGGTCGTATTACAAGCGGGAAGCCAAACTCCTGGGCGATCTCTTTACCTTTAAGAAAAGAGTTTGCCGTTTTTGCAGGAGCGGCAGGTATGCTTATTTTTTCAAGAAGCTGTTTAAACTGCTCTCTGTCTTCGGTTATATTTATAGCATTAATGTCTACACCTATCAGCCTGACATTAAAATCGGCCCATATACCTTTTTCTTCCGCTTCAAGGCAAAGGTTTAAGGCTGTCTGTCCTCCCATTGTAGGCAATACTGCATCAATTTCAGGGTGTGCCTTTAAAATTTCTATAATCGATTTTGTGGTAAGCGGTTTCAGGTACACATGATCGGCCATAGATGGGTCGGTCATTATAGTTGCAGGGTTAGAGTTGATAAGTATAACCTTAATACCTTCTTCTCTTAAGGATCTTGCGGCCTGAGAGCCGGCATAGTCAAATTCACAGGCCTGCCCTATGATGATTGGGCCCGAACCTATAATTAAAACTGATTTGATAGAACTGTCTTTCGGCATTTTATATATAAGTAGTTGTTTTCAGGTTCTTTTAAAAGAAACTTCGCAAAGTTACTATTAATATTTTAAAAAAATCCCCCTTTATCGGGGGCACGCTTTAGCAGGTACAAAAAAAGGCGTTACTAAAAAAAAGTAACACCTTTATGTATGCTTTATAT
>CAMPIZ010000297.1 GCA_946886675.1 uncultured Flavobacterium sp. | reverse complement strand
ACTGTATACCAGTGATTGTATTGCCTTCTCTAATAATGTTAAGTGTGCCTGAAGCAGGATTAGGAAATATTCTTATTTCTTCTTCTGTTATCATGTAATTGTTTTCTTCTTGCAATGATTGTCTTGCAGCAAAACCGCTGTCACAATCTTCTATATAAAATCTTGCAGTTGATCCATTTAAAGCCTCAAAATCAGGTTTAAGTACTACTTCTTTTCCAGCATGATATATAGCTGTAGCCTCATTGTTAAGAGTATTTATAGCTGTGATACAATTTTGCGCTTGTTGTGTATCGGTAGTAGTCCCTAAAACATCTATATTATAATCCTGAATACAATATAAACACTCTCCACACTCTACATTACATATATCATCAATATAAACAGTAGAAAAACCAGCACCTTTTCTGTCATCTGCAATAATAAAATCAACTGCAATTCTTTGGCCTACATCAATATTTTCATCGTCAATAACTATATTACCGCATGTCCATGGAAGATATAAAAACTCATCCCCATCTGTTGCCTGAAAATCCGTGTCATTATAATCTATTTGTAAACAAATTTCGTTAAGAGTATTACCAACAAGATCATGAACTCTGACAATAAATCTTGGTTCATCTCCCAATGCAGTCATAATGTTTTTTGACACAAGAAAATATTTATAGCTTATCACATTATTCCCTTCATAAAAAAATGTTTTGGACATTACCGATATACTCCTGTCGGGATTTCCTGTATCGTTTAATTTCATTGAATAATTTCCTTCATACACTCGCGGTACAGTGACCCCAAAAGTAAATAAAGAAGGATCGGCTCCTCCGTAAACATTGTTATCCGAATTTACAAATGTAGCATATGTAGAAAAATTATTTGGATTGGTTTGTAAGGGACTAGCCTGATTGGGAAGTGCTCCTGTTTGAGAACCACATGTAAACCCGGGTAAATAGGAAATGTTATCATATTCAAATAAATACTCTCCTACTAAAGGGGACTCAAAATTGCCATTATCACAAATATACTGTGCATTAACAGTAATTAGTGATAGCAGGAAAAGTAATGTTATGTATACTCTCATATTATTGCTTTTTTAATAACAGTTCAACTTTTTCCTTTAATTCATCAAGTTTCTTATTTTGTTCTTTAAGAAGTTGTATTTGCTTATCCTGTTCAATAATATGTAATGTAAGCTCTTCAATTTTTTCCTGTTGAAGCTTAATAATATTACCTATCTCAAGCCCTTCTTCCTTCACTTCCTCCGCAGAAGGCATATTAGGTAAGTGTCCATTTTCATCGATGAATTTTTCCGTTTCTTTAAGTGAAAGAAGCTTGTATTCGTCATTAAAAACATAGTCTGCCCAATCATCATAAAGCCTTATACGTACTTCTTCGGCAAGTATGCCTCCCTTCACAAAAAGCCTGTAATTTTGAGCACTATCAAAGGTTAATGTTTGGAAATCTCCAAACTCAGTACCTATGCCTACTTTATTAACATTGAATTTTAAATGCTTGTTATCAAATTCTCCATAAATCAACGGATGCTCTGTAGCTGAATTTGCTATATAAAGTTTATTACTTTCTAATTCATGCATCCCAGCATAATGGCCAATAAAAACATTTTTTATGCCAACTTGATTATTGTATCCTGCCCTGGAACCAATATAAACATTTTGTTGTCCTGTTGTATTTTGTTTCCCCGCTCCAAAACCTAAAAAAAGATTACTATTACCTGTGGTATTACTATATCCCGAAGTATATCCTAAGAAAACATTAGAAGCCCCTAATGAATTTGAATAACCAGATTGATGACCTAAAAATACATTACTATCGCCCTCATTTGAATGTCCGGCACTAGCACCTGCAAATAGATTATAACTCCCTATATTATTAAGCCCCGCACCAGCGCCTAAAAAAAGATTGTAATTGCCATTAAAATGATATTTTCCAGACTGATATCCTAAAAAAGTGTTAGATGCCCCTTCCTGATTCTTATACCCTGATTCATAACCTACAAAAACATTTCTAGCACCTGTGTTTATATAATAATTACTTGTTCCAGCATAAGCACCAATATGAACATTATTAATACCGTTTGATCCTGCGTCTTCAGGAATTCCTGAGTTAGGATAAGTAGTTGTAATTTGTGCAAAAGTAGTTAGGGACAGCATTAAGCCTCCTGCTAAAAAAATTACTTTTTTCATTTTATATAAATTTTGATGTGGTTACTGTTTTGAAAGTAAAATCTGCATTTGAGATTTCAGGAGCTCAATTTCTTTATCTTGTTCATTAAGTTTCTTATCCTGAGCGATAGTATGCAAGGTTAACTCTTCAATTTTTTCCTGTTGAAGCTTAATAATATTACCTACTTCAAGCCCTTCTTCCTTAACATCCTCTGCTGAAGGCATGTTAGGTAAATGCCCATTTTCATCAATGAACTTTTCCGTTTCTTTAAGAGAAAGAAGTTTGTAATCGTCATCAAAAACATAGTCTGCCCAGTCATCATAAATCCTTACACGCACTTCTTCAGCAAGTATACCGCCTCTCACAAAAAATCTGTAATTTTCAGCATTATCAAAGGTTAATGTAGGGAAATCTCCAAACTCAGTACCTATGCCTACTTTATTAGCATTGAATTTTAAATGTTTATTATCAAACTCTCCATAAACTAATGGATAATTAGTAGATGAATTCGCTATATACAATTTATTACTACCATTTACAACCCCTTTCCCGGCTTGTCTCCCTATAAAAACATTATTATCACCAAGAGTATTTAATCCAGTTTCATATCCCATATATACATTATATACTCCCGATTTGTTACCTGCTAAATGCCCAACACAAACATTACCTGAACCGGAAGCAGCGGATCCAGAATAGTCTCCTAAAAAGGTATTATAACTACCCTCCGAAGAAACACCAGATGCATAACCTACAAAGGTATTATTTAAACCATTAACATTTTCATCTCCTGAACGATATCCCAAAAACACATTCCCTGCTGCAACATTCTCTTCACCGCTCATAGATCCCAAAAAGACATTTCCGGTACCATTAACATTATTAAAACCTGATTTAAAGCCTACATAAACATTAGAAAAGCCAGAAGTATTTGATAAGCCTGACTCATAACCAATAAAAACATTTGCCGATGCATTATTCAAGGAATTGCTACCTGCATATCCGCCTATATGAATATCAGTAGTGCCTGATGC
>CAMPIZ010000296.1 GCA_946886675.1 uncultured Flavobacterium sp. | reverse complement strand
AAATAACTGAACTTATTGTTCTCAACGTCAAGCACTTTAAGGCTTTTACACCCGCTAATACTTTCGGGTAATGATGCCAGGGAGTTTACTGATAAATAAAGGTATTCGAGCTTTTTTAATTTGCCCATTTCCTTTGGAAGATATGATATATCATTTGAAGCCAGATCCAGTTTTACAAGTCTGTCCAGATTTGCTATATTTTCCGGTACATATTTAAATGCATTGATCCTTAAGTTAAGCACCTCTAGCCTTTTAAGCTCAAATACGGCATTATCCCAGTATTCCAGATTATTACGCATCAGATTTAAAAATTCCAGCCTTTGTAAACCTGCAAGGCCTTCAGGCATATAAAAAAGCTTCTGGTCACGCAGGTTGAGCTGCAAGGCATCTTTTCTTGCCGTAAGAGCCTCATCGACACTAAAATATACCGGATTGTCTATAGGGTCTGCATATTGTGCCCTGCACACAAAACCTACAATCAACATAAAAATTGTAACTGCTCTTTTCACTTACCTCACTTTTAAAATGTGAAAAAGGACCGGTATCAAAGCTACCGGCCCCTTTTACTATCATCATTGTGTATTAGTTAACTTTAACCATTTTGTAAGTTCCTGTTTTATCGCCCACTTTTACCTGGATAATAAACATTTGCTCACCATACAAATTAGTAAGGTCAAGATTGATAGTTTGTACTCCACCCTGAGATTCCACATCTTTAGTAAGTACTTTTCTTCCCACCATATCATATACCTCTATGTTTACATTTTTACCACCTTGATCGTTAAGCTGTACGGTTACTATACCGTTTGTAGGGTTTGGATATACGCTTACAACATTTTTAAGCTGATTTTCCACACCAAGTTCTTCAGTAACCACAACATACTCTTCTTTAAGCTCTTCGCTGCTTCCTGCAACGTTTGCAGATACAAGGGTAACATTATAAGTACCGGCTTCAGCATAGGTTACAGTTGGGTTCTGCTCTATAGAAGTAGCAGGAGTTCCACCTTCAAACGTCCATGCCCAGCTTGTTGGGTTGTTTGTACTCATATCGGTAAACATTACTATTTCGCCTTCTTCTACCTCAACCTGGTCTGCCATAAATTCAGCCATTGGAACCTGGATACCAAGGTTAGATTTGTTAGAGATAACAAATGTTGCAGAAGCATTGATATTTACATCTGTAAATGTAGCATCCTGCTGTGGCGTGTTATCACCATTAGGGTGCTGTGACGAAAGGAAACCATACTTATAGTCAGGAGTAAATGTAAGACCTGTTGGCTCAGAACCTGCAGGCATAGAAGAATGCAGTAATACTTTTGGAGCTCCCTGGCTGTGGTTAGGGCGCACTACCCAAATATAGTTAAGTCCGCCATCCTGAAGTACCCAAAGGTTACCTTTATCATCAAAAGTAAGGTTATCATTACCATCTGCCCAGTCTTCAGTAATTACACCTTCGGCAGTTTCTATATCATAAGACATGGCACCTACAAAAGTTTCAAATTCTGAAACAGTCATACCGTCATCCTTAAATCTAAACACCCTGTCAAGTCCTTTTGCAGTAAAGTAAATTTTACCATCAAGCGGGCTTATTTCACAGTCTTCTACACCATTAAATACTGTACCACCAAGGGCAGCAGCATTAGCAGTTAAACTGTTACGGTCTGCAGCAGTTTCGTTTGGCACTTCTACCCAGGTAGCAGTAGTTGAGCTTGGCTCATTACTTGATAGCGGAAGATCCATTTTAAGAACATATACTGTACCTGAGCTTAAATCGTTTGGAGTATCGGCTACAAATTTGTAAACACAGTTTGTACCGCCATCTTCACCATAATATGCTGTAGTACCATCGGCAGAAACTACTACGTTTTCATGATTCATCCTGCCCATTGCCCAAAGTTTTTCCTGGATACCATTGCCATATTCTACAACAGCAGCAGTAGCAGGGTCAATTTCCACTAACCATCCCACATCCTGATAGCCATCGCCGTTTACGTCGCCACCACTTGTGTTTTCTTCTGCAGTGATTATTGTTCCCCAAGGTGTAACACCACCTGAACAGTTTCTTATAGTAGTTACCAAGTCGTTGTTAAAGAAATCTACAGGCTTAGAGTCGTCCACAACCCAAAGCTTAGACTCGTCGTCAAGGTGAAGATCCAGTATAGAAACACCACCCGGGTTATTTTCATGGTTAACCGAAAGGTAACCGTTAGCGCTACTTCCTTCAATTGGAATATATCCTGTAAAATCGTGGTTGCCCGGTACGTTTCCTGTACCTGTCATATAAGCATCTCCCTGCTTAAAGATAAGCTGGAATCTGTGCTCTTGAGGAATAATAAGGTAAGGCTCCTGAGCAGTAGGAACAATAGATGTAAAGCAGCCCACATGGCCTTCTTCACAAACAAACTCTTCAGGAGCATCTTTTACATACATATCAAAACCAAGATCAGAGCTTTGTCCGTCACGGTTATGCATTTCTACAGCTATCCTGTTAAGGCCTTCAGCAAATACTGTTTTTGGAAGCTGGAAAACCTGATATCTTTTCTCATCAGCACCATCTACAATACCTTCAGAGTGCGTAAGATAAGTAACATCGCCTGCAGGCATGTTATCTCTTATTACTTCTGTACCATTAATGTAAACAATAACACCATCATCTCTCCTGATACCAAACTCTACCATATCAGCAACTTCTGCCAGGTTTATTTGTATATCCCTTGTAAAGTATGATGTAATGTATTTGTTTGATGAATCAGGACCATAAGATATTACTGTGTTAGTTGGATCTCCATACCCAAGAGGCCCCTGGCCTGTAGTCCATGTAGAGTTATCATAAGTAGTAACTTTCCATTCTACCGCATCAAGGCTTGTACCGTTATCAAGGTAAGACCATTCAGAATCTTTTGGCAGTGGGTATATAGCCGGTGTTAATGGCTGCGTCATAACAGTTGATACTGCTTTGGCAGCAGGAGCTTTCTTTTCAGGAGCGCTTTTTTTATCAGCTTTTTTTTCTGAATTATTTTCAGCTTTTTCTGAAGCTGTAAAGAAAGTGCCTGAATTTAAATTGATTACTGCAAAACTCCATACAGAGAACAGTAAGCACAGGAATAGTAAACTTTTTTTCATGTTAGTAACTGGTTTTTGTTTTTACATGAACAAAAGTAGATTAGGTGTATTGCCATTACCTCAACACATCTTTAAGGTTTAATTAAAACAATATTATGTGTTT
>CAMPIZ010000295.1 GCA_946886675.1 uncultured Flavobacterium sp. | reverse complement strand
AAACTAAAATGGAAAAGCCTTTATTTCCCCTTATTGATATTTACGATTCCAGTCATGTAGATCTTATACCGGCAGAGGAAAACTTTAAAAAAGCCCCTGCAAGTGATTTGTTTTTGGATGAAGATTATTCAGAGCTGTATGATGCTCAGGGCTATGTGTGGCACTACCGCCTGATAGCTAAGGCTTTTAAAAATACATTTTGGAACAGGCTTTTGGCTTATACTTTTTACAATCCGAAATATAAAACAAAACCGGTTTGGGAAAGGATAAGGGAGTACCATATAGAAGATTTAAAAGACAGGCTTAAAGAATGTGTGGATGCAGACGATGATATAATTACCCAGTATGAAGATGCGGAAATTATAAAGCGGGAAATAAATATTTGCTTTTCATTTGCTGATGTTGTAGATGTACTTAACAAATATGTGTTTGATGTGCGCCTTGACGAAATAGTGGAAGAGCAACGTAAACGCGAAGAAGCCCGAAGTTAAAACTTATGGATTATAAAGATAGCAGGCCTGTTGTGCAGGTCAGTTTTTTCTTTTTTCCATTGCGCTACAGTTTTTGTCTTGATATATTCTGTAGGCAGTGTAATATCACAGGCTATGCAAAGATGAGTGTTAGACTGCAGTGTTTGCAGCAAATCGTCCATAAGCTTATTATTGCGATAAGGTGTTTCTATAAACAGTTGTGACTGATTTTTGTCCTGAGATAATTTCTCATAATTTTTAAGTGCATTTTTCTTTTCGCCTTTGTCTATTGGCAAATAGCCGTTAAAGGCAAAACTTTGCCCATTCATACCCGATGCCATAATGGCAAGCAGTATGGAAGAAGGGCCAACAAGCGGTACAACCTGTATGCCTTTTTCATGGGCTATTTTTACAATAGCCGCGCCGGGATCGGCTACACCGGGACAACCTGCTTCACTCATAAGCCCTACATTTTTACCTTCAAGACAGGGCTTGATAAAGTCGTAGTGTTCCGAAGGTTCCGTATGCTTATTAAGTACAGAAATTTTTAATTCAGGCTGTTTTTTGGAAGGAAGTATGGCTTTTATAAAACGGCGTGCTGTTTTTTCATTCTCTACAATGTAGTGATCTATAAACTCAACAGATTTTTCTACCGTTTCAGGCAGTACCTCTTTAGGATTGGCATCGGGGCCAAGAGGTACCGGTAAAAGATATAGTTTTCCGTTAACTGCCATTATGCGTGTTCGTTTATAAGTTTTCTGGCTACAATTTCACAGGCTTCATCAAGCATGTCATAAACATTGTCAAAACCTTCCGGGCCTCCAAAATAAGGGTCGGGAACATCAATGCTTTCACCGGGATATGCCAAATCCATCATTAGGTTTACTTTGCCTTTTGCATTTTCATTGGGAGCCTGTTTTAAAACATCTCTCAGGTTAGAGCTGTCCATAACAAAAATATGATCAAACTCATTAAAATCAGAAGGCTTAAACTGCCTTGCTTTCTGGCAGCTTATATCCAGGCCACGACTCTTTGCGGTGGTAATAGAACGTTTGTCCGGCTGCTGGCCTACATGCCAGTTACCTGTACCTGCAGAATCTACCAGGAATTTATCTTCAGGGAGCTTAGACTGTAATATACCTTCGGCCAGGGGAGACCTGCAAATGTTCCCCAGGCAAACCATTAAAATTTTAACGGGCATTATATCGATAGTTTTTTGTTGATATCGTCAACAAATTTACGGAATTGCTTATCAGTAGTTACTAAGTTGTCAACCGTTTTACAGGCATGCAGTACAGTAGCATGATCACGGTCGCCTATTTGCGAGCCTATGTTAGCAAGAGACGCCTTAGTAAATTTTTTCGCAAAAAACATAGCCAGCTGCCTTGCCTGCACTACATGGCGTTTTCTGGTTTTAGACTGCAGGGTGTCTATGTCAAGCTGAAAATAATCAGAAACTACTTTCTGGATGTAGTCTATAGATATTTCGCGCTTCACATTCTTTACAAACTTCTCTACAACCTGTTTTGCAAGGTCTATTGTAACTTCGCGCTTATTGAAAGAAGACTGTGCAATTAACGATATAATAGCGCCTTCCAGCTCACGCACATTTGATTTTATGTTTTTGGCTACATACTCCACAATTTCCTCCGGCATATCTACACCATCACGGTATAATATATTTTTAAGGATAGAGATCCTTGTTTCATAGTCCGGCTGATGAAGCTCTGCAGAAAGTCCCCATTTAAAACGGGACAAAAGCCTCTGCTCAATATCCTGCATGTCTACAGGCGCTTTATCAGAAGTAAGTATTACCTGCTTTCCGTTTTGGTGCAGGTGGTTAAATATGTGGAAGAAAACGTCCTGTGTACCTGTTTTACCGGAAAGGAACTGTACATCATCTATAATAAGTACATCAATCAGCTGGTAAAAGTGTATAAAGTCGTTTCTTGTATTACGCTTTACAGAGTCTATATACTGCTGTGTAAAAATTTCGGCAGAAATATACAGTACAGTTTTATCAGGGAATTTTTCCTTAATCTCAACGCCTATTGCGTGGGCAAGGTGGGTTTTACCCAAGCCTACCCCTCCAAATATAAGTAAAGGGTTAAATGAGGTGCCCCCAGGTTTATTGGCTACAGCCATACCTGCCGAACGTGCCAGCCTGTTAGAATCTCCTTCAAGGAAATTATCAAAGCTGTAGTTGGCGTTAAGCTGCGATTCTATTTTTACATTGCGTATCCCCGGTATAACAAAAGGGTTTTTAAGTTCCGGGTTTTTGTTTTGTAACGGTACATCTACCTCCTGCGGTTTTACAGGGGTGCGCGTGGCACTTGGCAGCTGTTCTGTAAAAGGCTGTTTGTTGCCATAAGTATTCTCCATTTTAATTTTATAGAGTAACTTTGCACCGTTTCCAAGTTCTTTAGTTAATGCAACCTTTAAAAGTTTTACATAGTGCTCTTCCAGCCATTCATAAAAGAATTTACTGGGCACCTGTATGTAAAGTGCGCCATCAGTTAACTCAACCGCTCTAATCGGCTCGAACCAGGTTTTGTAGGCCTGATCCTGAATATTGTCTTTTATAAATAGCAGACAGTTTTCCCATACCGATTGCGCAGTTTTAGTCATATATCTGAAAATTAATTGTTTATTATTGGTTGTTTTGCAAAAGAAATTGGACAGGTTTTTACACCTGTTCGGGAGAACAAATATGTAAACAATTTTTTTTAAAAAAAAATACTTTCCGTATTGATTTTTATAAAAAA
>CAMPIZ010000294.1 GCA_946886675.1 uncultured Flavobacterium sp. | reverse complement strand
ATTATAAAGTAGAGGTAGGTAACGGCACCTGCAACATGCAGTCCAATACCCTTACCGTTACAACAGTTGCCATTACCATAAACAGCACAGACCCTGTACTGGACATAATACTGCCGGGAGAAGTTAAAACACTTACGGTAACAACGGATGCGGCAGGCCCTTCTTACTCATGGACAAGAGACGGTGTGGCCATACCGGGCAATACCTCTTCCATATCAGCAACACAGGATGGGGAATATGTAGTTACAGTAACCCAGACAGTAGGCTGTGGTGCTACAGAGCAGTTTACCTTTACATTGGAATACCCTACAGGCTTTGATGTGGTTATAGCCCCGTCAGCAGGTTATACGGCCTGTACCAGTACTTCTGCCACACTAAATATTACAAGCTTTACGGCAGATACCCCATCGGGTGCGGTACCAATGACCGATTTGGGCTACAGCTACCAGTGGTTTAAAGACGGCGTTGCTGTTGCGGGCGCTACTTCACAAACGTTAAACCTTACCAGCGCGGCACAAAACGGTGATTATTATCTGGAGATAACCATGCCTGATTTTGCAGCTATAATATCCAATACGGTAACTATAAACCTTGCTGTGGAAACAGTAACCATAAGCGGTGATACCAATTTATGTGAAGGTGGCACTACCTTGCTGTCTTCGAGCCTTACCGCTCCGGAATATACCTACCAGTGGTTCCAGGATAACATTGCCATAGCGGGAGCAACAACATCCACCTATACTGCCAGTGCAGAAGGGGATTATAAAGTAGAGGTAGGTAACGGCACCTGCAACATGCAGTCCAATACCCTTACATTAACCACAGCTTCAATTAGCATAAACAGTACAAACCCGGCAGTTGATATTATTTTACCGGGAGAAAATAAACTTATTTCGGTGACTACCGATGCTATGGGTCCTTCTTATTCATGGACCAGGAATGGCATGCCTTTGGCCGAAACTTCAGGAACGCTTACAGCAACACAGGATGGGGAATATGTAGTAACTGTTACCCAAACCATAGGTTGTGCTGCAACTGCACAAATGACTTTTACTTTAGGCTATCCTACAGGATTTACTATCACCATTGGGCCGGATGCAGCTTATCTGCCATGTACTGCAACATTTGTAACACTGGATATTACAAACTTTATAGCGATCACATTTGCAGGTAATATACCAATGACCGATTTGGGTTACAGTTATCAGTGGTTCCAAAATGGTAACCCTGTAGCGGGTGCCACATCGCCAACACTTACACTGAACGATGCTTCGCAAAACGGAAGCTACAGGCTGCAGGTAATAATGCCGGGCTTCTCGGCACTATTGTCTAATACAGTAGACATTAACCTGAGCATTGGTAATGTTACTATTACTGCCAGTGGACAGCTTTGTCCGGAAAATCCATCGGTAGATATTACTTCCAGCGAAACCGACCCTACTTATACTTATGAATGGTTTAAGGATGCAGTTTCGGTGAATACAGGTAATAATCCGGTATATACTATTACAGAACCGGGAGAATACCATGTAAAAGTTACCAGCGCAACATGCTCTTATGTTTCTAATATACTGGATATTCAGGAAAGCGACTTTACCCTAACAGCAGATAACCCTCTTACAGATATTATTATCCCGGGAGAAAATAAAGTTATTAGTGTAACTACAGATGCCCTGCTTCCAACATTTGTATGGTATAAAGATGACGTTGCAATACCGGGAGGTAACTCAGCTTCGCTTTATGCAGATACAGAAGGTTCATATAAGGTAGTGGTAACACAAACACAGGATTGTAATATAGTTAAAGAGCTTACTTATGAGCTTATTTATCCGTTAGGCTTTGATATTGATATTGCCCCTTCGGATGAATTTACAGAATGCAGCGATGTTACAGCACAACTTAGCATATCACAATTTGATGCGCTTACCCCATCGGGTCCTATAGATATCTTAGGAAACGATTTTGGTTATGGTTATCAATGGTATCATGAAGGTATGCCAATTACAGGCGCTATATCTGTTACCTATACTGCTACACAAGGCGGCCTGTATCAGCTGGAAGTTACCATACCGGATTTTGGAGCTGTGCAAACAAATACTATAACCATTAATCTTGGTTTTGTGCCGGAAGTAACAATAAGTACGGATGATATCTTTTGTGCTTCAGACAGTGAAATAAATATTACTTCTAATGTAAATGACAGCGCTTATACTTACCAATGGTATAAAACAGGTAGTACAAATATAATAGGCAATGAAAGCTCTGTTACCGTAAACGAGGCAGGTTCTTATTTTCTTGAAGTAACTTTTGAAAACTGTACCATCGCTTCTAACGTACTTGAAATAATTCCTTATGATATGAGCCAGGTAACACTTAGCTCAGGGCCGCAGCTGGATTTGCCGGAAGGTACAACAGAAACTATTATAGCAGGTGGTGCCGAGAGTTATGTGTGGTATTTTAATGGTAATGTTGTTTCTAACGGGCCTACAGTAGAAGTTACTCAGGAAGGGCTTTATACTGTTGTGGCTACTATAGGCGAGTGCGAGGAAACAAGGGAAGTACTTGTAAAACTTGTAGAAAACAATGTAATGGCAATACCTAATGCTGTAACGCTAAATAACGATGGTTACAATGATAAATGGGCTTTGCCTGTAAAATATGTAAATAAAGATAACATTGAAATTGTAATATACGGGCCTGATGGTACAATAGTATTCAGGGCTTCAAATTATGTGAATAACTGGCCGGAAAGTGATTTTACGTATTCCAAAAAGAATCCGGTGTATTACTACACCATTATGGAAGACAATGAGATTACTAAAAGGGGCTCTATAACTATTATTGAATAACGAATGATAAAAAAATACGCTTCTTTATTTATACTAGTTTTTATTGCCGCTTTTGCAGAAGTAAATGCACAGGATGCTCCTGTGGTTACTTTTAATATTCCGTACCAGAACAATTTAAAGTATAACAGGTTTTTGTTTAATCCGGCTTTTTCATTTGTGAGAGAAGACAATACATATGTTTCACTATACCACCGCAACCAGTGGGTGCAGTTTGACGATTCGCCAAAGGTGTACATGCTTACCTATACAGGGCGTTTTTCGGACAGATCAGGATTGGGCTTTGGCCTTTTCCAGCAGAACATTGGGGTTATAACCAGTTTTGGCGGGGTTGCAAACTACTCTTATAATGTAAAATTTAAGGAGAGAATAAACCTTACAGTAGGTTTTAATATTGCTTATTATAAC
>CAMPIZ010000293.1 GCA_946886675.1 uncultured Flavobacterium sp. | reverse complement strand
TCCATCAGCAAAATTCCGATTCTTAAAGAACTGTTATAGTTTTCATAAATAAGGGCTTATAAGGAAATAAGCTTTACTTCCTGCCGTTACACTCATAAAGTCAATCACTTTACTATATCCATTTACTAACCAATAAAAAGAGATTGACATGGATTATGCAATTCCCGTTGTGGCAGTAGCCATTTTAGCACTTTTAGCCTACCTTATTTATAAAGATCTTAAAAAAAGACATAGCAAAAGAAACTTGTATTAACGTTCTATATTGCAGAGTTTCAAAGTTGCAGAGTGGTACGTTTACTTTATAATTAAATTCAGCGACTAAGTGACTTTGAAACTCTGCTGCTTAAAATATATAACAAACTTATCTGCAAGCTTTATAAATCTGCATTGACTACATCGTTTTAAATTTCCTAAATTTGCAGTGCTAAACTTATCATAATGTTAGAAGCTGCAAACACTACCTTAGGCACAGAACTGGAAAATTACTTTAAACAGTTTCGTGATAATATCGTGGGTATAAACCAGGAGTTTAATTCGCCGTACGGCAAACAGAAAATTGTTTATACCGACTGGACTGCCAGTGGCAGGCTATACCGCCCCATTGAAGAAAAGCTCCTTAATGATTTTGGGCCGTTTGTGGCTAACACCCATACCGAAACCACAGTATCGGGTACTGCTATGACAAATGCATATCATGAGGCACGCCATATTATTAAGCACCACGTGAATGCCGGTAAGGACGATGTACTTATTACCGATGGCAGCGGTATGACAGGTGTGGTAAATAAATTCCAGAGGATACTGGGCCTTAAAGTACCTGAAAACCTAAGGGAACATACAAACATACCCGAAGAGAAAAGACCTGTAGTATTTGTTTCGCATATGGAACATCATTCTAACCAGACATCATGGCTGGAAACTATAGCACGCGTTGAGGTAATACCTGCCTGCCCGGAAGGGCTTATATGCCTTGACAGTTTTAAAGAACTTTTAGAAAAACATAAAGACCGTACCCTTAAGATAGCTTCTATTACAGGATGCTCTAATGTTACGGGAATAAGGACGTCTTATCATGAGGTGGCAAAAATGGTACATGCTTACAATGGTGTATGCTTTGTAGACTTTGCCTGCAGCGCTCCTTATGTAAATATAGATATGCACCCGGCAGATGAGGAGGCTTACCTTGATGCTATATTCTTTTCACCACACAAATTTTTAGGCGGCCCGGGTACATCGGGAGTGCTTATTTTTAATAAGAAGCTGTACAAAAACATGGTGCCGGACCATCCCGGCGGAGGTACAGTAAGCTGGACCAACCCGTGGGGAGAGCATAAATACCTTGATAATATAGAAGAGCGTGAAGACGGTGGTACACCGGGCTTTCTTCAGGTTATAAAAACTGCGCTTTGCATTAGGCTTAAAGAGCAGATGGGTGTGGAAAACATCCTTAAAAGGGAACATGAAATTATAGAATATGTATTTGCACAGCTTAAAGATGTGCCTAACATTAATATACTCGCACCACAACATCAA
Source organism: uncultured Flavobacterium sp. (assembly GCA_946886675.1). The sequence goes on along the minus strand of CAMPIZ010000293.1, from coordinate 1,723 downwards.
AAAAGGCTTGGCGTAATCTCTTTCTTTATAGACAGCCTGCATTTTAACCTGGGGGTTAAAATACTTAACGACAGGTTTGGTATACAAACACGCGGCGGATGCAGTTGTGCAGGTACTTACGGCCACTATCTGCTGCATGTGGATGAAGAGAAATCGCATTATCTTACCAATAAGATTACCGAAGGCGACCTTATACAAAAACCGGGATGGATACGCATGTCAATTCACCCTACAACCACAAATGCCGAAATTGAATATGTGTGCAAAAGCATTAAAGCACTGGCACAAAACCATGAAGAGTGGAGCAAAGAATACAATTATAACAATGCAAGCAATGAGTTTAGCCATATAAACGCACAGCCTGTAGAAAGCAATATGGTAAAAGAGTGGTTTACGCTTTAGGCGGATAACCCGGCGGATCGTTACGGCGGTTTTTAAAACGCTTATGCGTCCAGAGATAATAGGCGGGCTCTTTTCTTATTTGCTCTTCCAGCATGCGAAGAAAAATATCGGTGAGGCCAAAGTTAGGTACAGCCTTAGGGTCTCCCTCAAACGGAATAAACGTGGCTTTATAATGGCCGCGTTTTATTTTTTCGCCTTTTACATAAATCACATTCATGTCCAGTTTTTTGGCAAGCAGTTCCGCACCGCCGTGAACAGGCACTTCCATACCAAAGAATTTACCCCAATAGGGTACACGGTATATTTTTGGGCTTTGGTCGCTTATAAAACCATAAATGCCTAAAATGCCTTTGCGGGCGTTGTTTTTCATTACCGGTACACTTTCCTTCGTGTCTATAAGTTCTGCACCCAGCCTTGCGCGAAGTCTTCTAACCAAAGCATCAAAATGCAGGTTACCCAGTTTTTTGTAAATACCAAAGCCTTTATGGGTGGTAAAATTACGGTTCATTGCAAGCAGCCATTCATAACTGCCATAATGTGCAACAAACAGCGCAATGCTTTTGCCTTTTTTCTCATATTCGTGAATCACCTCCATGTTTTCAAAAACAAAACGCTTTTTCAGCGCCTTGTCACTAATGGTCATGGTCTTTATCATTTCCAGAAAGGAATCGCAAAAATGATGGTAAAATTTCTTTTCAACCTTTTTACGCTCTGCTTGGGTAAGCTCTGGTAAGCATAACGCCAGATTAAGGCGTACTGTTTTTTTTCGATAGCCAATTATATGATACACAAGAACATAAACGCAGTCTGAGATAAAATAAAGTAACCAAAAAGGTAATATAGAGAGAAGCCACAGTATCGGGTAGGCTATGATATAGGCTAAAAGCTGCATTTGCAAAATTTTTTACAAATATATGTATTATGCTTTAATTAAGGTTTTAATAGCAAAACGGTAAGAAAAGTTCCAACTGTATTGGTTAAATTTACACTTTTAAAATTAGTTATGGGTTCAGAATTAGTAATGTGGATATTAATTGCGGTAAACGCAATTGTAAGCTTTAAAGGATTTAATGATATTTATTTTTTCAGGAAGTATGAGTTTCATATTGGCAGTATAAGGGCAGGGCAGCAGTACCGCATGTTTACCAGCGCATTTTTGCATGGCGACATGATGCACCTTATATTCAATATGCTTACGCTTTACTTTTTTGCTCCTGTAATTATTTTCCGGTTTGGAGCTCTGGCATTTTTGCTTATTTATTTTGGAAGCCTGGTGTGCGGCAGCCTGCTGACGTTATACCTTCACAAAAACGATTATAAC
>CAMPIZ010000292.1 GCA_946886675.1 uncultured Flavobacterium sp. | reverse complement strand
CCTTATAGCAATGGGTAAATAGCAAATTTGCAACACGATGTAACAAAATTGTTTTTATCAGGTCTTATATAAATAGTATTAAAAACATTTGTATGAAAGATAGTCCAGGCAGATGGAAAAAGAGTTATTCGTTGGTGTTACTGCTCAACGTAATCTACATACTATTGTTTTATTTTATAATGGAAATATATACATAGCATGCAGTTAATAGACTGGATTATCCTTTCGGTTACTTTACTATTTATTGTTAGCTACGGAGCGATAAAAACACGTGGCAGCAAAAATGTTGAAGAATACATATTAGGTAATAATGAGACTCCTTGGTGGACAGTGGGGCTTTCTGTAAGGGCCACACAGGCCAGCGCAATTACTTTTCTTTCCACCCCGGGACAAGCTTACCACGACGGTATGGGTTTTGTACAGTTCTATTTTGGCTTACCTATAGCCATGGTTATAATATGTATTACTTTTATACCTATATACCACAGGCTGCGGGTATTTACAGCTTACGAATATCTGGAACAGCGTTTTGATGTAAAAACAAGGTCTCTCGCATCGCTTTTATTCCTGGTGCAACGCGGATTAGGTACAGGTCTTACCATTTATGCTCCCGCTATTATTTTATCATCTCTGCTTGGATGGAATCTTAACCTTATGAATTTGCTAATAGGTATAATGGTTATAATCTATACTTTTTCAGGAGGGACAAAAGCAGTAAATATTACTCACAAACAGCAAATGTTTGTGATAATGACAGGAATGTTTATTACCTTTTTTATCATATTGAGTTATTTGCCTGATGAGCTTAGCTTTAGCAATGCATTACATATTGCCGGGGCTAATGATAAAATGGATATTGTAAACTTTTCTTTTGATCCCGATGAACGATACACTATATGGAGCGGTATTGCAGGCGGATCTTTCCTTGCCCTCTCCTATTTTGGTACAGATCAGTCTCAGGTGCAGCGATATCTATCAGGTAAATCTATAAGAGAAAGCCAAATGGGTCTAATAATGAACGGGCTTTTAAAAGTACCTATGCAGTTCTTTATCCTGCTTATAGGGGTAATGGTGTTTGTATTCTTCCAGTTTCATTCTGCACCGCTGCACTTTAACCCTAATAATGTAAAAGCAATTAATCAGTCGGAATATAAAGCCAACTTTGAAACTCTTGAAAGCCAGCTTGAAGGTATTGCACAGGAGAAAAAGGAAATAAGCATGATCTATGTGAACCAGCTAAACCAGGATTATGACAATAAAGAGCTTCATAATAAAATGGTTGCGCTTAATGCTCGCGAAAAAGAATTACGTGATGAAGCAAAAACCATCATTAAAAAAGTAGACGGGAATGCCGAAACAAATGATAAAGATTATGTTTTCCTTTATTTTATACTAAACTTTTTACCTAAAGGACTGATAGGCCTTCTTCTGGCGGTTATTTTCTCGGCTGCTATGTCATCTTCTGCGTCCGGATTAAACGCTTTGGCCTCAACCACTGCAATTGATATCTATAAACGTAATATGGCAAAGGATAAATCGGATAAACATTATGTAAATGCCACTAAATTCTTTACTCTACTATGGGGTGTTGTAGCCATACTTTTTGCCTGTATAGGCACACTGTTTGAAAACCTTATACAGCTGGTAAATATTATTGGCTCAATATTTTATGGTACCGTTTTAGGTATTTTCCTGGTAGCATTCTATATAAAATACATAAAAGCAAAAGCTATATTTTGGGGAGCTGTTATAAGCCAGAGTATAATATTCTATATCTACTGGATGGACGTTGTAGAATTCCTTTGGCTTAATGTTATTGGTGCAGGGCTTACAATTATTTTCTCTACTATACTTCAGGTTTTTTTAGGAAACAATAATACATCTGCAGAAGACTTACAAACAGAATAAAAAAAGCGGGCAACTGCCCGCTTTCCTGTATATATGTACTTAAAATTACTTTCTGCTCCACTCAAGAATTGAGTCTTTGTTCATTTTTACATAATCAGCATTATTAGCTTTTTCAGCAGCTGCAAGCGATTGTTTTGCTGTTTCAATAGCTCCTGCCCTGTCGCCCATTTTAGCCTGTATAAGCGATTTTTGTCTTAGGTAATAGAAAGGCACTTCTTTTCCGCTCGGGGTTTTAGCAATGGCTTTATTTATCCAGTCTAGCGCTTTTGACTGATCTGCTCCTGACTGATAAAAATATTGTGCTGATGCAAAATAATCATTAGCGGTTGGGCCTTCCATTGCTGTTTCTATACTCTTAAGCGCTGTTTTTTGGGTTGGTACCTCTATCTTAACCGACACCATTGTTTTTTCCCATGCAATTTCAAGGTGTGCATAATCATTATCAAGATTATTAAGGCCTATGGTAAATGTCTCAACATTTCTTGATAAAAAGTCCGGCTTAACTGTAGTCCTTAAAGCTTCTTTCTTTTCATCCCACTTTTCAGGAAGTCCCCAGTTATTAGTGTCTGTATAAAAAATAATATCCCAGCTATCGGCCTTCGGCAATGTGTAAAGGGCATATTCGCCTTTAGGAAGTGTTTTACCGGCTATTACAACATCATCGCTAAAAGAAATCAGGGTATTGGCATTGGCCCCTGTTCTCCATAATTTTCCAAATGGAACTAACTCTCCATATACTGATCTTCCTCTTGCACTTGGACGGGAATATTCAATTTTAACATTTGTAAGGCCCACTACCTGCTCTATTGATGCAGCTGGACTGGCCTGCGGTGTGCGTACCTGTGCCGATAAGGACATACAGGATAGTACAAAAGCTCCGGCGATAAGTAATTTTTTCATTTTATTTTTGATTTTTTTAATAGGATTTTATAATGCGAAATTAGTGATTAAAGGTTTTACGACTGTTAAAAAAAGTTAAAAATACGCTTCAACAAAGCCTAAATTTCGCCCGTGTTTCCTACCTTCATGCAACAATTTTAATATTAATGATTTGTATACTTTACACAAAACACAAAAATTACCCTTAACTCTGCAGGAAGCATGGGACTTTATTTCTGACCCCAAAAACCTTGCCGTTATCACCCCCTCGTCTATGGGTTTTAAAACTTTATCCGGTGATGAACGAAAAATGTTTGCAGGCCAGATTATACACTATAAAGTAACCCCCGTTTTTAATATAAAAATGGAATGGGTAACTGAAATAACACATGTTGCCGATAACAGTTTTTTTGTAGACGAACAAACGTACTGGCCCTATAAAATTTGGCATCACAAACATTATTTACAGGAAATTCCGGGAGGT
>CAMPIZ010000291.1 GCA_946886675.1 uncultured Flavobacterium sp. | reverse complement strand
AATAAAATTCAATTGAAAAGTCTCTTCACGAGGCTTTTTTTTTGGTTAAATTTGTACCTGCAAACAAAGAATAAAACAGTAATTATATAATAATGAGTTTAATAAACAGCATTTTAAAAGCCTTCGTGGGTGATAAATCGCAAAAGGACATTAAGGCTATACAGCCCTTAGTGAACAAGATTAAATCACACGAAGAAGCTTTGGCGCAACTTTCTAATGACGAACTTAGGGCCAAGACTATATATTTTAAGGATAAAATACGTGAAGCCCGTGCGGATAAAGACGCTAAAATAGCTTCTTACCTGCAGGAAGTTGAACAAACGGAAGACATTGATGCAAGGGAAGACATTTATGCATCTATCGATGCTCTTGAAAAAGAGGCGTATGAAATAAGTGAAAAAGTACTGATGGATATACTGCCCGAAGCATTTGCCGTAGTTAAGGAAACGGCACGCCGCTTTAAGGAGAATACATCTGTAACAGTAACTGCTTCTCCTAAAGACAGGGAGTTTTCGGCTACAAAACCTTATATTACAATAGAGGGCGATAACGCTATATGGGCTAATTCATGGAATGCTGCCGGTAAAGAAATTACCTGGGACATGATACACTATGATGTTCAGCTTATAGGTGGTATTGTACTTCATCAGGGTAAAATTGCCGAGATGCAAACGGGGGAAGGCAAAACCCTTGTGGCTACCCTGCCGCTTTACCTTAATGCGCTTACCGGAAATGGTGTACACCTTGTAACGGTAAACGACTATCTTGCAAGAAGGGACAGCACGTGGAAAGCACCTTTATTTGAGTTTCACGGCCTTACGGTAGACTGTATAGACAACCACCAGCCAAACTCTGATGCAAGAAGAAAAGCTTATGCTGCCGATATTACTTATGGTACAAACAACGAGTTTGGTTTTGACTACCTAAGGGATAACATGGCACACTCTCCAAACGATCTTGTACAAAGAAAACACAACTTTGCCATAGTGGATGAGGTGGATTCGGTACTTGTGGATGATGCGCGTACACCGCTTATTATCTCCGGACCTGTACCTCAGGGAGACCGCCATGAATTCCTGGAACTAAGGCCAAAAGTAGAAAACCTTTACAACCTTCAGAAAACTTTACTAAACGGTGTGCTTGCCGAAGCTAAAAAGCTAATTAAGGAAGGTAACACTAAGGAAGGTGGAGTCCTGCTCTTAAGAGCATACCGCGGACTGCCTAAAAACAAAGCGCTTATTAAGTTTTTAAGTGAGGAAGGGGTTAAACAGCTGCTTCAGAAAACTGAAAACCACTATATGCAGGACAACAACCGTGAAATGCATAAAATTGATGAGGCTTTATACTTTGTAATCGAAGAGAAAAACAATCAGGTAGAACTTACTGATAATGGTATAAAGTTCCTTTCACAGGATACGGATAAGGACTTCTTTATTCTTCCTGATATTGGTACTGAGATTGCCAATATAGAAAAGAAGAATCTGGATAAAGACCAGGAAGCTGAAGAAAAAGAAGAGTTATTTAAGGACTTCTCTATTAAGAGCGAGCGTATTCACACGCTTACACAGCTTTTAAAGGCTTATACGCTTTTTGAAAAAGATGTGGAGTATGTAATCATGGAAAATAAGATCATGATTGTAGACGAGCAAACCGGCCGTATTATGGACGGAAGGCGTTATTCCGATGGCTTACACCAGGCTATTGAGGCTAAGGAAAATGTTAAGGTTGAAGCCGCTACACAAACGTTTGCCACTATTACACTGCAAAACTATTTCAGGATGTACAACAAGCTTGCCGGTATGACAGGTACTGCTGTTACCGAGGCAGGCGAACTTTGGGAAATATACAAGCTTGATGTGGTAGAAATACCTACAAACAGGCCAATTGCAAGAAAAGACAGAAACGACCTTATATACCGCACAATGCGTGAGAAATTCAATGCTGTTATTGAAGATGTAACGCAGTTATCTAACGCGGGAAGACCGGTACTTATAGGTACTACATCGGTAGAGATTTCTGAACTTTTAAGCCGTATGCTTAAAATGAGGAATGTACCGCATAATGTACTGAATGCCAAACTTCATAAAAAAGAAGCGGAAATTGTTGCCGAAGCGGGTAAACCCGGGATAGTAACCATTGCTACAAACATGGCAGGACGTGGTACCGATATTAAGCTTACGCCGGAAGTTAAGGCAGCCGGAGGTTTAGCTATCATAGGCACAGAGCGCCACGATTCAAGAAGGGTTGACAGGCAGCTGCGCGGTCGTGCAGGACGTCAGGGAGACCCGGGAAGTTCTCAGTTCTATGTATCGCTTGAGGATAACCTTATGCGTTTATTTGGTTCAGAGAGAGTGGCTAAAATAATGGACCGTATGGGTCTTAAAGAAGGTGAGGTTATACAACACTCTATGATGACCAAGTCTATAGAGCGTGCTCAGAAAAAAGTTGAAGAAAATAACTTTGGTGTACGTAAGCGACTTCTTGAATATGATGATGTTATGAATGCACAGCGTGAAGTGGTATACAAGCGCAGAAAGCACGCATTGCATGGCGAAAGGCTTAAAGTGGATATTGCCAACATGATGTATGATACTGCTGAGCTTATCACCGAGAACAATAAGGCTATAAACGACTATAAAAACTTTGAATTTGAGCTTATCCGTTATTTCTCCTTAAGCTCTCCAGTGAGCGAAGCAGAGTTTAGTAAACTTACTCCAAGGGAAATAACCGGCAAAGTATACAAAGCTGTAAGCGAGGCTTACCATGATAAAACAGAGCGTAATGCTGCAGAAGCTTTCCCTGTTATTAAAAATGTGTATGAAAACAACAATGGCCAGTATGAGCGCATAGTAGTTCCGTTTACAGACGGTATAAAAACATTAAGCGTTGTTACCAACCTTGAAAAAGCTTACCAAAGTGAAGGCAAATCGCTTATAAACGATTTTGAGAAGAATATTACCCTTGCTATTGTAGACGAAGCATGGAAAAAACACCTTCGCAAAATGGATGAGCTAAAACAGTCGGTACAGCTTGCCGTACACGAGCAAAAAGACCCGCTGCTTATCTACAAGTTTGAAGCGTTTGAGCTGTTCAAGAAAACCCTTGATAAAATAAACAGGGAAGTTATATCATTCCTTTTCAAGGGTGACCTTCCTTCTCAAAACACGCAGCAAATAAAGGATGCAAGGCAGGTACAACAGAAAAAAGAACAGTATACCGAGTCTAAAGACGAAGTACTTAATACTGATGAGATGGCTGCACAGGCCCGACAGGCAG
>CAMPIZ010000290.1 GCA_946886675.1 uncultured Flavobacterium sp. | reverse complement strand
AAGCTATACAAAGGGCACAGCAAATTGCCCAGAGTTATAGCCATCAGCAAATAGAAAACGAACACATTATAAAAGCTATTCTTGAAACAGATGAGAATGTGACCCCGTTTTTGCTGAAAAAATTAAACGTAAATGTACCGTTATTTCAACAGGTACTGGACAGTACATTAGAAAGTTTCCCAAAAGTGTCGGGTGGTGAGATGTCGTTATCACGTGATGCGGGCAACGCATTAAATGAGGCGTCAAACATTGCCCGAAAAATGAACGATGAGTTTGTTTCCATTGAGCATTTACTGTTGGCAATATTCAATTCAAAAAGTAAAGTTGCCCAAATATTAAAAGACCAGGGCGTTACCGAAAAAGGCCTTAAGGCTGCTATAGATGAACTTCGCAAAGGCGAAAGGGTAACATCTGCAAGTGCAGAAGAAACCTATAATGCGCTTAATAAATATGCCAAAAACCTAAACCAGCTTGCTAATGACGGTAAACTGGACCCGGTAATAGGCCGTGATGAGGAAATACGCCGTGTGTTACAAATACTTTCAAGGCGTACCAAAAACAACCCAATGCTTGTAGGTGAACCCGGTGTGGGTAAAACCGCCATTGCAGAGGGGCTTGCACACCGAATCATTCAGGGAGATGTGCCGGAAAACCTTAAAAATAAAGTAGTTTACTCACTGGATATGGGTGCGCTTATCGCAGGTGCTAAATATAAGGGTGAATTTGAGGAAAGGCTTAAATCAGTAGTAAAGGAAGTAACTTCTGCCGAAGGTGACATTGTATTATTTATTGATGAAATCCATACCCTTGTAGGTGCGGGAGGCGGTGAAGGTGCAATGGATGCCGCAAACATACTTAAGCCTGCCCTTGCGCGCGGTGAGCTAAGAGCGATAGGTGCTACTACCCTTGATGAGTACCAGAAATATTTTGAAAAAGATAAAGCGCTGGAACGCCGTTTCCAAAAGGTAATGGTAGATGAGCCGGATACCGAAAGCGCTATCTCTATACTTCGTGGTATTAAGGAAAAATATGAGGCCCACCACCAGGTGCGCATTAAGGATGACGCTATTATAGCAGCTGTAGAACTTTCACAACGCTATATTACTAACCGTTTTCTTCCGGATAAAGCTATCGACCTCATGGACGAGGCAGCCTCAAAACTGCGTATGGAAATAAACTCAAAACCTGAAGAGCTTGATGTGCTTGACCGGAAAATAATGCAGCTTGAAATTGAGATTGAAGCAATTAAGCGTGAAAATGATGAAGCCAAGCTTAAATCTCTCGGGCTTGACCTTGCCAACCTAAAAGAAGAGCGAAACGAGATATATGCACGCTGGAAGAGCGAAAAGGATATTGTAGATAATATTCAGGCTGTAAAAACAGATATTGAAAACTACAAGCTGGATGCCGAGCGTGCCGAGCGTGAAGGTGACTATGGTAAAGTAGCCGAATTACGCTATGGTAAGATAAAAGAATCTCAGGAAAAGCTGGATGAAATGGAGAAACAGCTTCAAGAAAGCCAAAAAGGAAACAGCCTTATTAAAGAGGAAGTTACCCATGAGGATATAGCCGAAGTTGTGGCAAAATGGACCGGTATTCCTGTAACTAAAATGCTGCAGAGCGAACGTGAAAAGCTGCTTCATCTTGAAGAAGAACTTCACAAACGTGTTGTAGGCCAGGAAGAAGCCATACAGGCTGTAAGTGATGCAGTAAGGCGAAGCCGTGCCGGATTACAGGACCAGAAAAAGCCCATTGGCTCATTCCTGTTCCTTGGTACTACCGGTGTGGGTAAAACAGAGCTTGCAAAAGCACTGGCATCCTACCTGTTTGATGATGAAAATGCCATGACACGTATAGACATGAGCGAATATCAGGAACGACACAGCGTGAGCCGACTTGTTGGTGCACCTCCCGGATATGTGGGTTATGATGAAGGCGGACAGCTTACCGAGGCTGTAAGAAGAAAACCTTATAGTGTGGTATTACTGGATGAGATTGAAAAAGCCCACCCGGATACCTTTAATATCCTGCTGCAGGTACTGGACGAAGGACGCTTAACTGACAACAAAGGCCGATTAGCAGACTTTAAGAATACCATTATTATAATGACTTCCAATATGGGAAGCAGCATTATACAGGAAAAATTTGAAAACCTTAAAGGGGGTATCGAAGCTGCTACGGAAGCAGCCAAAACTGAAGTGCTTGGATTGCTTAAGCAAACCGTAAGGCCGGAGTTTATAAACCGTATAGATGATATTGTAATGTTTACTCCGCTTAGCGAAGCCAATATAAAAGAGATTGTAAGCCTGCAGTTAAAATCGGTTACAAAGCTTCTGGCGAAACAAAACATTACGCTGGATGCTACTCCTGAAGCAATAAATTACCTGTCTAAGCGAGGCTATGACCCAGATTTTGGTGCACGCCCTGTAAAACGTGTAATTCAGAAAGAGGTGATGAACGAACTTAGTAAAGAAATACTTAGCGGTAAAATTACTACCGACAGCATTATACTGCTGGACAGTTTTGACGGGAACCTGGTTTTCCGTAACCAAACAGACTTGGCAGATAAAAAGTAATCAATAAAAAACGGACGCCCTAACAAGCGTCCGTTTTCCTTTCAATAAAACAAATAACAATTATTATAAACTTAATCTGTCTACCTTATCCAGATCACTATTGTCTGTAAGGTTAACTTCAAGATCTTTCACAATACCGGAGCCTACTCCATACACCCATCCGTGCAGGTGAAGTTCCTGTCCGTTTTTCCATGCACCCTGTACTATAGAAGTTTTAGCAAGGTCATACACCTGCTCTTTTACATTAACTTCAACAAAAGTATTAAAGCGTTCTGTTTCGTCCTCAATAGCATCAAGCTGTTCCCTGTTATGCCTGTAACTGTCTTTAATATGCCTTATCCAGTTATCTATAAGCCCTATAGAAGCATTGCCCATAGCAGCCTTAACACCGCCACAACCGTAGTGCCCGCATACAATAACATGCTTAACCTTAAGCACATTTACAGCATAATCCAGCACGCTAAGCATGTTCATATCAGAGTGTACTACCATGTTGGCAATATTACGGTGAACAAATACTTCGCCCGGCTGTGCCCCAATAATCTCGTTTGCAGGTACACGGCTGTCGCTGCACCCAATCCATAATAATGGCGGCGCCTGCCCTTCTGCAAGGCGGTTAAAAAAATCAGGATCGTCCTTTAGTTTTCCTGCTACCCATTCCTTATTATTCTCTAATATTTTCTTGTAAAAATCAGTATGATTGCTCATTTCTAAATC
>CAMPIZ010000289.1 GCA_946886675.1 uncultured Flavobacterium sp. | reverse complement strand
GCGCACCTTATGAAAAGAAATTACTTTTTACCAAAAACCCTTATTTTTATTATAATTCTAGCCTGTGGTTTACAGGTCAATTCTCAAACCTGGCAATGGGGTATTTCCGGAGGAAGTTTTAATGAAATACAAGGGGATGAAAAAACAGAATCAATTGTTACTGACGCTGATGGAAATGTGTTTTTCCTGGCCTCTGTAGGGCGTAATGGCCTTCATTTAGAAGACATGCAACTAACGCCTTATGATGCAGGCAGCAATCGTGACTATGTAATTGCAAGCTACAGCTGTAGTGGAGATTTCAGGTGGTCTAAAGTTATTGGAGGGGGCGAAACTGACAGGATTAAAAATATACAAGCTGATGCCAATGGCAATATCTATGTAGGTGGTACAGTTTACAGAACTTCACAAAACTTCCCTGTTCATTTTGATACGGATACTATTTTACCTATGGGCTCGCCAAACAATCCCGATGAACATAAGAGAAATCTCTTTCTTTTAAAATATAATAACACAGGTGAAATGCAGTGGCTAAAAATGCCACAGTCAGAAAACGTGACATTAACAGAAGCTGTAAGCCATAGCTGGGGAGCGGACATACAGACAGATCCTGAAGGAAACACTTATTGGCTATGCATATTGCCGCCGGGCACTTATGCAGATGGCGAATTTGTAAATGATATGGAGGGAGATAATTTCTTTATCATGAAATATGATACTGATGGCAATTTTACAGATGTTATTACACCGGATATACAGTTTACAGGTGTGTTTGGAGATTACAAACTAAAACGAAATCATAACACAGGTAACTTTTATATTGCCGGCCGAAAAGATTCTCAGGGTACAATTACAGTAGGTGGCCAGAGTATTACAAATAATATGTATTTAGCAGCTTTTAATGATGAAGGGAACTTTTTATGGAAACTGGAAAACAGCAATCAATATGGAGGATACCCAAATGACTTTACAATAGATGAACAAAACAATATCTACCTTACAGGAAGCGCCAGGGATGGTGAAACTTTTGCCGGAATAACCTTTAATTATTCAACTACCGGTGGAGCACCATTTATTATTAAAATAAATGAAAATGGCGAAGGGATTTGGGAAACTAATGCCGCTACCGAAAATTCGAACAGCCAGGGTTATGGTATTACTGTTAATGATAATGAGGTAGCAGTTACTGCGGGCTACGGAATTATAAACTGGCAGGGGGAAGCACTTTCAGTTGAAACAAATCAGGGATATGATGTTCTATTTGCACGTTTTAATAAAAGTGACGGAAGCATGATAGAAATGACTAATCTGGCAGGCAATCCCGGCTTCTATGATTATGGACAGAGCCTTACTTCCGACAGCTTTAACAATTACTACTTAGGCGGCAGGTTAGGCAATTTTCTTTACGTGGGAGATGATACGCTGGTTAACGGGTCGCAGGGAATGGATTTTTTCCTTGCTAAATATGGCACCGATAATTGCGATTGTACCATTCCCCTGCCAAGCTTTGGCTTTGAACAGAACAATAGCTCCCAGTTAGTATATACATTTACATATAGCGGTACTGATTATGATTCTATTGAATGGGACTTTGGAGACGATACATCATCAGAAGCCAATCCTGAATATACTTTCAGCGAAACAGGCAGCTATAATGTTTGTGTTACTGTATCTAACGAATGTGGCTCTCAAACCTATTGTAGGGATATTGAAGCTACACTGGGCATCGATTCTTTTGCACTGTCGCAAACTCAGGTTTATCCTAATCCGTTTAATGATTTCATTACCATAAAAACAGAAAGCAGCCTAAAATATACTATGTATTCAATATTAGGCTCTGAAATTGCCTCCGGCTATATAAATCCGGGAGAGACATCTGTAAAATTATTGGAACATCAATCCGGCTTCTACATTATTCAGCTTGAGAATGAAAACGGAGAACAAAAAAGAATTAAACTTTTAAAGGAATAGTACGAATGTTAAAAAACGCGCTATATAAATCAAAAATATTATTTTTGACCCGACACACCTTGCCTCCGGCATCTGTGTCTTAAAAACTACTTTAAATACAGCCCTTTTGGGCTGTATTTTGTTTTATATTACCTTTAAAAGAAAATGGCTTTTCAAAATCTCTATTTCATAGCCTTACTTCCTCCTAAAAATGTAAGTGAACAAATTACAGCTCTTAAACAGGAAATAGCACAACACTACAAAAGTACAAGAGCCTTAAGGGTAATGCCGCACATAACCCTGAAAGCTCCCTTTAAGCTTAATAACGATAAACATAGCCAAGTACTGGAATGGTTTAGAGATATCAGTATAACAGTTCCTCCGTTTAATATTGAGTTAAATGGCTTTGGCGCATTTGATAACAACAGGAGTCCGGTTATTTATGTGAAACCTATAGTTTCCGGTGAATTAGTGAAGTTACAGGAAGATGTTATAAAATGTTTTGAAGCTGAATTCCCTGGATGTGGTATCTCTTTTATTGAAAGGAACTTTAAACCACACATGACAATCGCCTACCGTGACCTGCAGTACAGTATGTTTACCAAAGCTTGGCCAAATTATAAAGACAGGAACTATAATGCTGAATTTACAGTAAATAGTATATGCCTCCTGCAACATGATGGCAGGCAATGGAATGTAATAGCAGAACAGCTTTTATAAATTACTCACCGTCCAGTTCGGTATCAGCACCTTCTGTACTGTAATTATTATTGATGGAGTCGTTCTTGGTAAATATAGAATCGGTCGTCATTCCCATGTTATGGTCAGGGTCTGCCGGGTTGGTATCCCTGCATGACACAAGGGTTCCGCTTAACAGTAACAAAGCTGCAATTATTTTAAAGTAAGTTTTCATAGCTGTTTAATTCAGGTTAATAATTAAACTAAAAAGCAGCCTGTAAGGGCTGCCTTTAAAAATGTTTCCTTTATTCTTAAGGGCCCATTACGGTATCAGTATCCACCATAATAGTATCCTCATCAATATCTACATCAACATCCATGTCTGTGTCGTTTGCATCAGCCGGAGTTTCCATAGTATCCATATCTCCATCTCCGTCAGTGTCTTTTTTTTCACCGCAAGATGTTACGCTCAGTGCCGTTACAAAAAGGCCGGCAAACAATGTGCTTTTTAGCAGTCTCATTTTCATAATGCTTAGTTTAAATTAGTAATGGTTTAATTATCAAAGATAAAGTATTAAAAAATGGAATTTTCCTATAGTTTTCTTAAAGTTACTCTTTTTGCACAGAAAATTTAAAGTCCCCCACGCACTAATGTGCAAAAACATAAGTTTAAC
>CAMPIZ010000288.1 GCA_946886675.1 uncultured Flavobacterium sp. | reverse complement strand
GTGATTAATATTGCGCAGAAAAACAAACCGTGAGCCATTTATTTACGTTTATACTAAGTTTTTAAATAGATTACACGTTTAAATTTGCAAATGAAGCTACTTAAATTTTGGTTACTGTCAGCCTTTTTAATGATTACGATGGGGATGAGGGCACAGCTGGCAGACTTTAATCTGGAGGTAACTAAAACAGATGAAACCTGTTTTGGAAATGCAACTTTAACTTTTGAAGTTACAGATACCACTCCCGGCTCATCCATAATTTATAATGTATACCTGCTGCCTGACGAGGAAGACCCTTATGCGGTACTTACCGATAATTTTCTTGAAGGCCTTGTAGCAGGTACTTATAAAGTTGTTGCCATACAATCTCTTGATGATGAGTCTAATATTCAGGAAGTTGAAATTACGATTGATAACCTGATAGTAGACTTTGAAATAGAAGTGCATGGCTCTAATGAAACCTGTTCTACCGGAGGTACAATTACTGTGGAAGCGATATCCGGCACTATAGCGGAATGTGAAATTATATCAGGCCCCGTAACAAGGCCGCTGCAAACAGAGACAGAATTTCATAACCTTCCTTCCGGTACTTATAATATAAGGGCTTTTGATGAATGTGGCATTGGTAAAGTAGAAACCTTTATACTGGATGTTGAGTTTATAACTCCCGGTATATCAGCTGCTTTTTATCCTGATACAGAGATTATTTCATGCAACAGTATTTTGGTGAGTAATGGAGTTACGCTGGAAAGCGGTACTATATCTTATCCGCTTACTGTTGAATATACTATTCATGTTCCCGGAGAGGATGACATTATAACTACCGAATTTTATGAATCTGGTGCTCCCGATTCTATTGCCGTATCAACTGAACTGCCTCTTATAGAAGGTGTAAGCTATGATATTACCATTACCAATGGCTGTGGAGATACAGTATCATCTTCGGCAAATTCGCTTGATCCGGAAATAAGTGCTGTTTTAAGTACAGGAAATGGCGAGTGTGGGGATAAATTCCTGAGACTTAATACTTCAAAATTTTTTAATTCTTATACTATAGAATATCTTAGTGTGCCTGAGGGTTTTAACCCTGCAGATTATCTTACCAATCCAAATGGGCCTTTTACGCAGGGTTCATTACAATTTGGAGATGAAGAAAATCCTGTTCCCTTTGGTATATATGAAGTACAGATAACTGATGAGTGCGGACGTACTACTATCGAACAGCTTAGTGTTGATTTTGAACCGTTTATACCTACAGTTACAGGTAGGAATAATGGCTGTTTTTCATTATTCGGAAGGATAAGAATTAGTATTGCAGAGCATGAGCTGGTATCGGCAACAATTATAGGTGCTCCGGCAGATTATGATGTTCCGCTGCCACAGGATGTTACAGGTAATATAGCAGAAAATGGTACACTTGCATTAAATAACATGCCGTTAGGCATTTATACAATCAGGTTTACCGACGACTGTGGGTTTGAATATGAGGAAGAAGTGGAAGTTCCCGCTTTTATAGAACGGGATTTTAGTGCCTCATCCATAGCTTCTTGTGAAGGCGGTTTTGGCAGCGTGGAAGTAAGAAGCGGCAACGGTATTTTGAATGCCATGTGGATTATTGCAGCACCGGCTTCTTTTGGACAGCCTTTACCATATAACGTGTGGGAATTTATAGACCCTGCTACAGGCCGCCTTTTTATGACAGGCCTCCCTGCGGGTGATTATACTTTTGAAGGTACTGATGCTTGTGACCTTACCAAAACAGCCAGTGTAACGGTTGAAGGTTATATGCCTCCGGTAGATCCGTTTAATTTTGAGCCGTTATGCGGAAACTTTAATATTACTGTAACAGATACCAGCAATGGTACCAATGAAGCACAATACTGGCTGCAGCGATATGATCCGGCCACTGATACCTGGGGTCACCCTGATACAGGGGTGCCTTATACCGAAGGAACAGAGCCAACAGCACAAAATTCTATAGCTATAAACAATAACCAAACGCTTTATAACCTTAATTATGAAGGAGATTTCCGTATTATAAAAAGACACCAAAGCTTTGGTCAGGGAGAAGAGATTACGGTTTGCCTTGAAGATTTGGGAGAATTTAATTATACAGAACAACTACGTATAGATGGTGCTTATACTATGGCCTGTGCCGGAAACCCTAATGATGTTTATCTTGATATTGCTGGCAATCCGGCATCTATAATGCTTACACATATTGATGGTAATCAGGTAAATATAGATAACGGTACCAATCCGGTATTTACAAATCTGCCTACGGGTACTTATGTTTTCAGGGTTACCGATAACTGTGGGCACGTTGCCATAAGAACGTTCCCTGTAAACTCGCTGCCATCGCTTGTTACAGCACATGAACCTACAGACATGGTGGATTGTGTACTTCAGGGTAATACAGGTGTAAGTGAATTTGATTTGGGAGAACAGAACGCGCAGATACTTAACGGACAGGCTTCATCTATATATACAATAACATACCATCTTACCCAGCAGGATGCAGATGCTGGCAGTAACCCATTACCGGAGCTGTATACTAGCACATCAAACGGACAGACAATATATGTAAGGGTAGTGCATGACGAAATAAGTGTATGTTATGATACTACTTCTTTCCAGTTATTTACAGGAGAAATACCGGAGCCGGAAATTTATACAACAGGTGTAATATGTGATAATGGTATAGTACAGATAACTGCCCAGAATGGTTTTGCTTCCTATTTATGGTCTACCGGGCAAACCAGCCGTACCATAGCAGTAACAGAACCCGGAACCTATACTGTAACTGTAGAAAGGGCTTATGGTAACGGTTCGTGTGATGGGACGTCATCTATAAACATAATCCCTTCAGAAAGGCCGCGCAGCATAGTTGTTGAAACAGCCGACTGGACAAGTGATATGAACACCATAACTGTAATTACACAGGGAACAGGTGATTATGAATATTCGCTGGATGGTGAAACCTATCAGGACAGTAATGTGTTTGACGGACTGGTACCGGGGGTATATAATGTATATGTAAGGGATAAAAACGGCTGCGGAAATGCAGCAGAAGAAGTAGCCTTACTACACTATCCTAAATTCTTTACTCCAAATGAGGATGGCATAAACGACCGCTGGCGCATTAAATTTTCGCTTAGTGAGCCTAATCTTGAAGTTGCTATATATGACAGGTTTGGGAAGCTTATCGTAACATTTGGCCCTAACTATGAAGGCTGGGATGGAACGTATAACGGACGCAAGCTGCCATCTTCAGATTACTGGTTTGTGGTTACCCGTGAAG
>CAMPIZ010000287.1 GCA_946886675.1 uncultured Flavobacterium sp. | reverse complement strand
ATATAATAAAATGACCAGAAAAGCAATATTAGGTATCGCAGCAGGTGCTGCAGCCGTAGGAACTGCTCTTTATTTACTTAAAAAAAGAGCTGACAGAAGAGAATTTGAAAGCCATGCAGCAGACGCAAAAGAAAACTTTAAAGGCAAACTGAATGAGCTTCAGCGTAAAGCTTCTAAAGAAGTAAAAAATGTAACTGCCGAAACTAAAGAAGCTGTAAACGCAGCAAAAGACAGGGCTAACGACTGGGTAAACAACACAGCACAGGCTTAAGCAGGTAAACTCTGTAGAATTCATAAACACTTAAACCGGTTGTAGCCATATGGCCGGTTTTTAAATCATTAAAGTTAACCTTAAAACAAGTAAACAAAACCGCGCCATGAAAAACAGAAAAACAGCAGGTTTAAACTACCCGCAGTATCCGCTACTTGTACAGCAGACTGAGCTACAAAAGGAACCGCTGCCGGAAATTGTTGTGCTTACAACCTTCCCGCCAAGACAGTGTGGCATAGCCACCTATTCTCAGGACCTTATCAAGGCTATACACAATCAGTATGTGGATTCTTTTTCCATAAAAATATGTGCGCTGGAAAACAATAATGAGAAGCACATTTACAGCGACCCTGATGTAAAATACATACTGGACACCTCATCTGCCGATTCTTATAAAAAGCTGGCAAAAACTCTCAATGAAGATGAGAACATTAAAATTGTTTTGATACAGCATGAGTTTGGGCTTTTTGCCGAAAGTGTAGAGGACTTCAATGCTTTTATAGATGCTGTTGAAAAACCGCTTACCGTAGTTTTTCATACCGTACTACCTAATCCAAACGGGGAGTTTAAAGCAAATGTTCAGCACATTTTAAACAGGGTAGACTCCCTTATAGTAATGACCAACAACGCTGCCGATATACTGGTACGTGATTATATAATAGACCGTGAGCTTATATCTGTTATACCTCACGGCACCCACCTGGTAGAGCATCAGGATAAAAACCTTCTTAAAGCCAAGTATGGTTTTGAAGGCAGGACTATACTTTCCACTTTTGGGCTGTTAAGCTCCGGTAAAAGTATAGAGACTACTCTTGATGCCCTGCCTAACATTATAGAAAATAATCCCGATGTTTTATTCCTTATTATAGGCAAGACCCACCCAACTGTATTTTTACATGAAGGTGAGGCCTACAGGGAATCGCTTATCGCAAAAATAAATGAGCTTGGAATAGCAGATCATGTTACATTTATAAATAATTATGTACCTCTTGATGAGTTGCTTGAGTATTTACAGATGACAGATATCTATCTGTTTACTTCAAAAGATCCTAATCAGGCTGTGAGCGGTACCTTCTCATATGCTCTTAGCTGTGGCTGTGCTATAGTATCTACACCTATTCCGCACGCTACAGAGGTTTTGGCAGGTGAAACAGGTATTACTTTCGACTTTGGTAATTCAGAACAACTTGCCCAAGCAGTAAATAAACTGCTTGCCGATGAGCCGCTTCGTGAAACCATGATACTTAACGGACTACATAAAATTATACACACAGCCTGGGAAAACTCGGCTGTAGACCATGCGGTACTTTTAGAGAAAACCGCGGGAAAGTCTATGAGGCTGCAGTACAGGAACCCGGAAATAAATCTTTCGCATATTAAAAACATGACAACAGATTTCGGGATGCTGCAGTTTAGCAAACTTAATAAGCCTGACATTAACTCCGGCTATACGCTGGATGATAATGCTCGTGCGCTTATAGCCATTTGCCAGCATTATAAAAAATACAGGGACGAGAGCGTGCTGCCTTTAATAAATACCTATTTGAGCTTTATTGAATTTTGCCAAAGCAGCGATGGCCGTTTTTTAAACTACGTAGACATTAACCATAATTTTACTTCCCAAAATAAAAATGAGAATCTGGAAGACAGTTCCGGGCGTGCCATGTGGGCGTTGGGATATGTAATATCTGTATCAAACCTGTTGCCGGAAGAATATGGAAGCCGTGCGGAAGCGATGTTTCAAAGGTCATTAACACTTACAAAAAACATCTACTCTACCCGCGCTATGGCATTTGTTATAAAAGGGCTGTACTATTACAACCGAAGAGTAAAAGACCCGGATACACTTATTTATATAAAAATGTTTGCCGACAGGATGGTACAGATGTACCGCCATGAAAGCGATGAGGAATGGCAATGGTTTGAAGGATATCTTACTTATGCAAACAGTGTACTTCCTGAAGCATTACTGTTGTGCTACAGCATTACAGGAGACGAAATTTATAAAGATGTGGCCCATGCTACCTTTGATTTTTTACTGAATGTAATTTTTGATGAAAATTCTATAAAAGTTATTTCTAACGACGGATGGCATTTTCGTGGAGAAAAGAAAAACCGTTATGGTGAGCAGCCTATAGATGTAGCTTACACTATATTGGCACTTCGCAAATTCCACGACATATTTAAGGAAGAAAAATATATTAATAAAATGGAAATAGCCTTTAACTGGTTTTTAGGCAACAACCACCTTAAGCAGATCATTTATAACCCATGCACAGGAGGATGTTTTGACGGACTGGAGCAGCACAATGTAAACCTAAACCAGGGTGCAGAGTCTACCATCAGTTATTTAATGGCAAGGCTTACCATTACCAAATACTTTGGTAATCCTGATCAGGTTTATTTCAGGCGCAAACAGCGCAATGCAAAAGTTGAAGCGCTTAAAACCCTCAATTTTTAATTCTTTATTTGTTCATATACAAAAAAAGCAGGCCAAAAGCCTGCTTCTTTATTATAGTGGAGATACTGATTATTTTTTCTGTAATTCCCTTATGTTAGATTCATCTATATTAAACTGCTTTACTACTGAATTGTAATCGCTAAAATCCATTCTTCCGGCAGAGTTATCATAACCCGGTATAATTACTACCCTGAAAATCTGGCCTTGCAGGAAATTAGGATTTGTACCTAAATCATAATTAGCTCCCATGTATAAGAAAATATCGTTACGTGTAAAGTCAAAATCAAACTCTACATAATCGCCATTATCATAATAAATGGTTTTTGGTATCATTTCCCATACATCACTACCATTCACAACATCTTTTAATCGGTAAACTAAAATCATATCCGCAGGTAATAAAGGCGGGTTAAGTATATATTCAGAAGTATAATACCCCGTGTTGGCGTCAAAGCCAAATGTCGCCTGATTAATTTCAAATACTTCAGCTTCAAAATAATTGTCCTGATGAACAACCTGATCATCATCCGTACATGAAGAAAGGGAGAACGCACCTATTACGCTTAATAG
>CAMPIZ010000286.1 GCA_946886675.1 uncultured Flavobacterium sp. | reverse complement strand
AATTTATTATGAATAATTTTTAACAAAAACCATAGCTGCAGGTAAAGATTTAGAGTTTAAATCCCGACTAAAAATCGCTATTTTTGCTCTTTTGGAAGATATGAAGGAAATAGAAAGATATATAAGCCAGCTAAATGAAGCACAAAGAGCTCCGGTTTTACAGAAAGACGGGCCAATGATAGTAATAGCAGGTGCGGGATCTGGTAAAACCAGGGTGCTTACCATGCGTATAGCATACCTTATGAGCCAGGGTGTGGATGCGTTCAATATACTTGCACTTACATTTACAAATAAGGCAGCACGCGAAATGAAAAAGCGTATTGCGGATATTGTAGGGAACTCTGAGGCTAAAAACCTGTGGATGGGTACCTTTCACTCTATTTTTGCAAAAATACTCCGCTTTGAGGCTGATAAACTGGGCTATCCTTCAAATTTTACTATTTATGATACACAGGACAGCGTAAGGCTTATTTCATCCATCATAAAAGAAATGCAGCTTGATAAGGATGTATATAAGCCTAAACAGGTGTTAAGCCGTATTTCTACTTACAAGAACAGCCTTATTACCGTTAAAGCATATTATAACAACCCTGAATTGCAGGAAGCCGATGCCATGTCTAAAAAACCAAGACTGGGTGAAATTTATGAGCAGTATGTAGAACGCTGCTTTAAATCGGGCGCTATGGATTTTGACGATCTCCTGCTGCGCACAAATGAGCTGCTTAACCGTTTTCCGGATGTGCTTATGAAATATCAGGATCGTTTTCGCTATATATTGGTAGATGAGTATCAGGATACAAACCATTCGCAATATCTTATTGTAAGGGCGTTATCCGACAGGTTCCAGAATATTTGTGTGGTAGGTGATGATGCACAAAGTATATATGCATTCAGAGGAGCTAATATCAATAACATCCTTAACTTTCAAAAGGATTATGATAATGTACAGATGTATCGCCTGGAGCAAAACTACCGTTCTACAAAGAATATAGTTGAAGCAGCCAACTCTATTATAGATAAAAACAAGACAAAGCTTGATAAAGTAGTATGGACAGCCAATGATGAAGGCCCTAAAATTAAGGTACACCGAAGCCTTACCGATGGGGAAGAAGGGAGGTTTGTAGCAAGCACTATTTTTGAGCATAAAATGCAATATCAGCTTAAAAACGGAAGTTTTGCCATACTATATCGTACCAATGCGCAGTCGCGCTCTATGGAAGATGCTCTAAGGAAAAGAGATATACCCTACAGGATATATGGCGGGCTGTCTTTTTATCAAAGAAAAGAAATTAAGGATGTACTTGCTTATTTAAGGCTTATAATTAACCCTAAAGACGAAGAAGCCCTGATAAGGGTTATAAACTATCCGGCAAGAGGAATAGGGGATACCACAGTAGAAAAGCTTACTGTTGCCGCTAACCATTATAAGAGGTCTATTTTTGAGGTAATGGAAAATATAGACAGGATAGACCTAAGGCTCAATTCCGGTACAAAAAATAAGCTGAACGATTTTGTTACCATGATAAAAAGTTTCCAGATTATTAACGAAAATCAGGATGCGTTTTATCTGGCTGAACATGTTACTAAAAAAACGGGGCTTATTCAGGAGCTGAAAAAGGATGCCACTCCCGAAGGTATTGCCCGTATAGAAAATATAGAAGAATTACTTAATGGTATTAGAGACTTTATTGAAGGACAGAAAGAAGTAGACGGCGCCAGGGGTGCTTTATCTGAGTTTCTTGAAGATGTAGCATTAGCTACTGATATGGATAAAGACACCGGTGATGATGACAGAGTAGCATTAATGACTATACACCTTGCAAAAGGACTAGAGTTTCCTCATGTATTTATTGTAGGTATGGAAGAAGATCTCTTTCCAAGCGCTATGAGCCTTAATACCCGCAGTGAACTTGAAGAGGAGAGAAGGTTATTTTATGTTGCACTTACACGTGCAGAGCATCAGGCTTACCTGACCTATGCCCAGTCACGTTACCGATGGGGTAAACTTGTGGATAGCGAACCCTCGCGCTTTATAGAGGAAATTACAGAATCTTTCCTTGAATATCTAACCCCGGCAGAAAACAACTATCGTTATAAACCAATGATTAGCAACGACATTTTTGGCGATGTAGATAAAAGCAAGTTAAGGCTTAACAAGCCTTCTAATGGTACACCTCCAAAATGGATAACGGATAATGAACCTAAGCCAGATAGCTCTATAAGAAAGCTAAAGCCTATGGGAGGATCTGCCTCTGCATCTACAAATATGCCGGATACAAAGCTGGCTGTAGGTAACGTAGTAATGCATGAACGTTTTGGTAAAGGTCAGGTTATTAATATGGAAGGAGTAGGAGCCGATAAAAAGGCTGAAATACGTTTTGATGTAGGAGGGATTAAAAAGCTTTTATTACGGTTTGCCAAGTTAGATGTTATGGGCTAGTTTAGGTTTAAATTAACGCTTATAATAATTAAGCTTTTGTAATTTTAATATTATAAATCAAAGAGGTGAGATAATGGCACAATTTATAAAAATATATCCTGAGAATCCTAACGAAAAAGAAATTGCAAAAGTGGTTAAAATACTTCGTGATGGCGGTATTATAATTTATCCTACAGATACAGTATATGGATTGGGTTGTGATATTACAAATACTAAAGCCCTGGAGCGCATTGCGCGTATAAAAGGCATTAAACTGGATAAGGCTAATTTTTCTTTTGTGTGCAGTGACCTTAGTAACCTTTCAGATTATGTGAAGCAAATTAACACCAGTACTTTTAAAATACTTAAAAGATCGCTTCCCGGGCCTTATACTTTTATATTACCCGGTAATAACAGCCTTCCAAAAGAGTTTAAAAAGAAAAATACAGTAGGTATACGTATACCGGATAATAATATTGCCTTAGAAATAGTAAGACAGTTAGGCAACCCTATAGTTTCAACATCTATTCACGATGATGATGAAATACTGGAATATTCTACAGACCCTGAACTTATTTTTGAAAAGTGGCAAAATCTGGTGGATGCGGTTATAGATGGTGGATATGGTGATAATGTAGCATCTACCGTTATAGATCTTTCCGGTGATGAGCCCGTATTGATAAGGGAAGGAAAAGGTGATCCTGATGTTTTTTAAAGCATAAAAAAAGCTGCCAATTGGCAGCTTTTTGTTTATGTTGTGGCAGGATTTATATTTTTGTCTGTAGTACCTTCGTCTGAGTGCTTTTTGATTTTATCGGCTATTTCACCACCTTTCTGAACCACTTCATCAAACTTTTTACGGGCACTTTCTTTTACATTTTTGTATTTGTCTTTAATA
>CAMPIZ010000285.1 GCA_946886675.1 uncultured Flavobacterium sp. | reverse complement strand
GTTCCCATCTATTAATAATTAAAATTCACTTCATGAAAAAACACATTTTACTTTTCCTGTTCTTTTGTTCGGCTCTGGCAGCACAGTCACAAACAGAATATGTTACGGAATCGAATATTCACTATTACAGCGAAACAACAAATAAAAGTGACAGCTATATAGCTGAGCGATGTGTGCTCGACATTTACTATCCAAAGAATAAAAAAGGTTTTGCCACTATTGTATGGTTTCATGGCGGCGGTATAACAGGTGGAAATAAAGAAATACCTGAATACCTTAAAAACAAAGGTTTTTGTATAGTAGGTGTTAACTACAGGCTAAGCCCCAAGGTTAAGGCCCCCGCTTATATAGAAGATAGTGCGGCAGCAGTTGCATGGGTGTTTAAAAATATTTCAAAATATGGAGGTGATGCTTCAGCAATATTTCTTTCAGGGCACTCGGCGGGAGGATATTTAATAAGCATGGTTGGGTTAGATAAACAATGGCTTGCCAAGTATGATATTGATGCAAACAGCATAGCAGGACTTATACCCTTTAGCGGACAATGTATTACACATTTTACAATTAGAAAAGAAAATGGCATAGATGAAAAACAGCCTGTGATAGATGAGTATGCACCACTATATCATGTAAGGGCAGACGCACCTCCCCTATTACTTATAACAGGCGACCGCGAACTTGAAATGCTGGGCCGCTATGATGAAAATGCTTATATGGCCCGTATGATGAAAATTGCCGGACATACACAAACAAGGCTTTATGAGCTGGAAGGCTATGACCATGGAATGACTGAACCCGCCTTTCCTCTGCTTGTAAAGGAAGTAAACAGAATAATCGCTATAAAGAAATAAGTATTTAAGGCTATCTTTATAAGGTATCCTCACTTTTAGAAAACAAAAATCCTTAGCAAAAGCTAAGGATTTTTTATGTAATAGAATATAATTCTTAGCTTAAAGCAGCTTTAACCTGGTCTGCAGCTTCCTGGAACAGGGTTGCAGAAAGGATAGGCATACCTGAGTTATCGATAAGTTCTTTAGCGATATCTGCATTAGTACCCTGTAAACGTACAATAATTGGCACCTTAATAGAGTCGCCCATGTTTTTGTAAGCGTCAACAACACCTTGTGCAACACGGTCGCAACGAACGATACCACCAAAGATGTTGATAAGGATAGCTTTTACGTTTGGATCACGAAGAATGATACGGAAAGCAGTCTCAACACGCTTCGCATCTGCAGTACCACCCACATCAAGGAAGTTAGCCGGCTCAAAACCTGCATATTTAATAAGGTCCATAGTAGCCATTGCAAGTCCGGCACCGTTTACCATACATCCTACAGTACCATCAAGGTCAACGTAGTTAAGGCCTACTTCTTTAGCTTCAACCTCAATTGGGTTTTCCTCACGCACATCGCGCATGTCGGCATATTTCTTTTGCCTGTAAAGTGCATTGTCATCAAGAACAACTTTCGCATCTACAGCAAGTATTTTATTGTCTGAAGTTTTAAGTACAGGGTTAATTTCAAAAAGGGAAGAGTCGCTTTGTACATAAGCAGTATAAAGAGAGTCTACAAACTTAACCATCTCTTTAAATGCATTGCCTGAAAGGCCAAGGTTAAATGCAATCCTTCTTGCCTGGAAGCCCTGAAGGCCTACAGCCGGGTCTATCTCTTCTGTAAAGATAAGGTGAGGAGTTTTCTCTGCTACCTCTTCAATATCCATACCACCCTCTGTAGAATACATAATCATGTTACGGCCTTTACCCCTGTTTAATAAAACAGACATATAGAATTCTGAAACTTCACTTTCTCCCGGGTAATAAACATCTTCAGCAATAAGTACTTTATGCACTTTTTTACCTGTTGGAGGAGTTTGAGGAGTAATAAGGTCCATACCTATAATCTGTCCTGCAATCTCTTCTACCTGCTGAAGGTTTTTAGCAAGCTTAACACCACCACCTTTACCGCGGCCACCTGCGTGTATCTGTGCTTTTATCACATGCCACTGGGTTCCGGTCTCGGCAGTTAACTCTTTAGCGGCAGCAACAGCCTCTGCAGCATTGTTTGCCACAATACCGCGTTGTACACGTACGCCGTGACTTGCCAGTATTTCTTTTCCCTGATATTCGTGTAAATTCATAATTAATGCATTTATCTTATTAAAAGTGGAACAAAAATAGAAAAATCAATCCAATGACCGAAAGTATTTTTAATTTTTTATCCTACACTTAATACAGTCATGGTAACTACTTAACGCAACCATTAAAAACTTTTGGCATCTATTTAAAAATCAAACCTCCCATGAAAAAAACATGCCTCTTATTATTGTTTTCGCCGCTGCTTCTTGCAATGACCTGTGATGAATATGATCCTGCAATTGGCCTTGAAGGACAATGGACACTGATAAATATTAGTAACGGATTTGCCGGTACAAATAATAATTTTGATGAAGACCTTATTATATGGGACTTTGAAGAATATACTAACCGTGTAAAAATTACAGATAACAGCGGCTCTGAAAATTACTACGGACCCAGCGGGAGCCTTAATTATTCGTTAGGTAATGAGCCAGAGATTTGCGAATATACCTTAAGGATCCGCGGCATTGATTACGGCTGCATAGATATAGTTGCTGATACGCTAAGGCTTAGTAAAGGCCATATTGATGGCGATACTTTTACATTTGTTCGATAAAACAAACGCAACCTTAAAGGCTTGAGCCCATCTACTAAAAAAAACAATTGTTATGAAAAAACTTTTATTACTTTCTTTTGCATCATTATTGGCTTTAAGCTGCAATAATGATGATGATAATAATCCTCCAACCGGAAATGGCGGCTTGTTTGATTCCTGGACCCTGACCGAAGTTGATGGCGGCTTTGCAGGCACTCTTGACAACTTTAGCGAAGGTACTATAGTATGGACATTTAACCAGCAGGCAGGTACGGTTACCGTAGTTAATAATAATGCTGACGAAAATGCGGTTGATTTTTTTGAATCCGGTACTTATGATTTTGAATTTGTGCCTAACGAAATATCTCCGCAAAACTGTAGTGAATCATTAAATATAGATACTGTGGAGTTTGGGTGCTACAATATACAAGGGATTGAAATGAAACTGGACCAGCATATGGATGATGGTTATGTTCTTACCTTTAAAAGAGCAGACCTGACAGACTAAACAATACTTCAAAATTTAGACATAATCATTTATTGTTACCCAGTTCCGGGCAAATCTCAAAGCCATTCGTCACTGTAAAGCCCAGAGATAAGCCCGGTTTTTTTATTTATTTAAGTGATTTAAAACGATGTAGTTTTTCTTTAAAGTTATATTTATAAC
>CAMPIZ010000284.1 GCA_946886675.1 uncultured Flavobacterium sp. | reverse complement strand
GATAAAACAATATGAAAAAACCTTATTTATAAACTACTGCATTTATATTAGCCGCTTTCGTTGCGCTTATATCATGCAGCGATGACGAGTCGGTAGATTATACTCCCATTTCTCCTGTAACAGTAGATATTGAAAATGTCCCGTATCCTAAACTATCCGACTATAAGTTTTTTACTGGCGACATGAAGAACCTGGATCCTGCACAGGGTGTACTACCCTATGACCTTAACAGTACCCTGTTTACTGATTATGCCCATAAAAAGAGATTTGTATGGATGCCTCAAGGTACTTCTGCCGTTTACGATACAGATAATACTGTTTTAAATTTCCCAACAGGCGCTGTACTGATAAAAAATTTTTATTACGATAGTATACAACCCGGCAATGGCAGCAGGATTATAGAAACCCGATTAATGATAAAAAAAGCAGCTGGCTGGACATTTGCCAATTATGTATGGAACGAAACCCAGACCGAAGCCCTGCTTAATATGAATGGCAGCTATACTAATGTATCATGGATGCAGGATGGTGTTCCTAGGGCTACAAGTTACAGGATACCCTCCCGAACGGAATGTTTTACATGCCACAAGTCCGGTAACGATTCTATACCAATTGGGCCAAAGCCCCAAAACCTCAACAAACTTTTTGCATATAGTGACGGTAACATAAATCAGCTTGCAAAATGGAAACAGACAGGCTATATTAATATTGTACCTGATAATATAAACAGCACAATAGACTGGACAGATATTAGCAAACCTCTCGAACTTAGAGTACGCTCTTATCTTGATATTAACTGTGCACATTGCCACAGTACCGGGGCGCACTGCGACTACAGGCCTATAAAGCTTGCTTTTAATGAGACAACAGACCCTGTAAATCTTGGCGTGTGTGTACAGCCGCACGAATTCCTGACAGGATCGCAAACACATATTGTTGCACGGGGAAGTGTTGCAAGATCGGTTATGCCATACAGGATGAATACAAACAACGAATCGCAAAGAATGCCTCTATTGGGCAGGACAATTGTACATACCGAAGCAGTAGCTCTTATAAATGAATGGATAAACTCCATGGAAGAGCCCTGTAACTAATCAATCAACTAAAACTACGCTACTATGAAAAGAATTACTATTACAGCAATATTGGTTTGCTTAGGCACCTATACCCTGAGAGCCCAGGAAAATTGCAACAATGCCGTACCTGTTACAGTGGGAATACATGATGTAACATTTACAGAGGGCAGTGAGAACCCAATGCCTTTATGTATTATAGATGATGAAATCAACGCGAATATGGGTGCATGGTTTACGTATACAACAGATACAAACTATAATGTAACTGTCAGTACAGATCTCGATCCTTTATTTCCTCCTGACACAAGGGTACATATTTACTCCGGAAACTGTGACGCCCTGATATGTGTGGCCGGCGATGATGACAGTGGAACAGAATTCTCATCAATCGTTACTTTTAGCGCTATGGCAGGCATAACTTATTACATAGCTTTTGATAACGAATGGAATTCTGATGATTTTAGCTTCAGCCTCACCGAAGCCCCTTATGCTCCACCTATGTTTTCTCCTTCTGATGTTAGTTTAGGCGGTGGCTACAAAATGGCTGTTGCAGACATGAATGGCGATTATCTGGATGATATTGTTTCCGCAGGTGCAGGGAGCGTTCATATTCTTTATCAGGCTGCCAATGATTCCGGTTTTAGCAATGCCACCCTTACATCACAAAACACCCCGTTTATGCCGGGATGGAGCATGGCTGCAGGAGATTTTGACAAAAACGGGTATAATGACCTGTTGTATGGTAATGGCTCCGGAGCCTGTATTATGCTGGCTAATGACGAAGGGACAGCTTTTGACAGCAAGATAGAGTCGCCTTCTGATTTTTATCTTTTTTCACAACGCACAAACTTTGTGGATATTAATAATGACGGAAACCTCGATGCTTTTGTTTGTCATGATGTACAACCAAATGTTTATTTTATAAATGATGGCGAAGGTGGTTTCGAGTTTATTCAGGGGGGGCTGGGCGACTATCCTTCCGGAGGAAATTATGGTTCTATATGGGTAGACTATGACAATGATGGAGATGCCGATTTATTTATAGCAAAATGCCGTGGAGGTGAAGATCCTGCCGCTATGAACGAGCTGCACAGAAATGACGGAAATTTTGAATTTACCGAAGTTTCCAGTGTAAATACAAATGAGGCAGGCATGGCCGATATGGTACAAACCTGGTCTTCTGCCTGGGCAGATTATGATAATGATGGCGATATGGACGCCCTTGTTGGCGCAAGCTCTAATGTATCCGGAATGCATAAATTAATGATTAATAATGGTGACGGTACTTTTACAGATGCTACTGAAGATACAGGTTGGGACACCTTTAATGAATTAAACATTGAGCACGTTGCCCACGATTTTAATAATGATGGCTGGGTAGATGTTTTTGGCGGAGGTAATAAGATAATGATAAACAATGGGGACATGACTTTTACTCCTATACAGGTTACTGCAGGAAATGGCCCTGTAGGAGATTTAAATAATGATGGCTTTCTTGATGTTTATAACGACAATGACAAAGTACATTTTAATAACGGTAATGATAACAACTGGATGAAGATAACTCTTGAGGGGATAGAAAGCAACAGCAATGGCATTGGTGCCCGTGTTGAGATACATGGCTCCGGCGATGGCTGGTTCCAGCAGATAAGAGATGTGAGAAGCGGTGATGGTTTTCGTTACATGAGTTCACTTAACGTGCACTTTGGGCTTGGCAGTACCGAAGCTATTGATCAGCTTGTTATAAAATGGCCTTCTGGACTTATAGATATTATAGATAACCCAACTATAAACAGTGTTACGCATGTTGTGGAGGGGGAAACGTTAAATGTAGCGCAACACAGTAAAAACCCTTTTATCTTATCTCCTAACCCTGCTAAAGACTATATAAATATAACCGGAACAGATACAGATATCACTAATGCGTTTATTTATGATATAAACGGCAGGCTAGTTGCCCCTGTACAGATAAGTAACAATATAATACCTGTACAAAAACTGCAGGCCGGTACTTATATAATAGTACTTAAGGACAGCAACAGCAGGTATTATAACTCTAAAGTTATAAAAGAATAAATATCAAAAGCCCTGCTAAACGCAGGGCTTTTTACACACACATATCCTTACTTATTAATTAAAAAGAAATGTTTATTGTTTTATAATGTTTATTGTTTTTGTTTGCCCTGCTGCCATAACTTTTACAAAGTAAGTACCTGCGGTATAATTTTCCATATAAATTTTACTAACCGGATTACCTCCTGCTGAATCCATAAC
>CAMPIZ010000283.1 GCA_946886675.1 uncultured Flavobacterium sp. | reverse complement strand
CTATAATTATGAGCAGTATAAAAAATGAGCAATAATAATATTCATTGTAAGGTGTTTTCAGATTGTTAATCACAATATTCTTCAATCATTTTATCGGTATCAATATCAAAACCCAGCTCTCTGGCTTTTTTAAAATCGGCACAAGCCCCTTCCCTGTCCGGCTCAGCCATTTTTGATTTGCTTACTGCCCTTGAGTAATACACTTCTCCGGGGTAATCGGTATTAAGCGCTATAGCCTTGGTATAATCCTTAACAGAACTTTTATAATCCTTAAGCCCAAAATAGGCCGCTCCCCTGCAACGCAGCACGCGGGCAGTTTCCCGGTTAAACTTCATTGCCCGGTTATACAAATTAAGCGCATGCGTATATTTTTTCATACTTACCTGCTTTGCAGCAGCATTCATAATCCTTATAAATTCGTCATCTTCTTCCTTATCAGATTTTACATTCTCAGGCTGGGCTTCAGCAGTTGCCGGTTTTACAGTTTGTACTGTTTCTTCCTTTTTTACAGCTTCTTTTTTTGCAGGAGCCTTGCCTTTTTTATGCTTCATTTTGGCATAGTCCTGTGCCTGCACGTTAATTGCAGCTGTAATAAAAAACAGGAAAAATAATATTTTATATAGCTTAATCATTCCAAACATTCATCAAAAAATGGTCCTTTAACAACCTCATATTCCTTTACTTTTTTAACATCAGCACAGGCTACCTCATCATCTCCCGGCTTATTGCGTTTTCTTAATGCTAACGCCCTAAGCAGATGCGCCTGCCCCAAAGCATTTTTATGAGGTACTATGGCTTTTTCTATAATAACAGTGCAATCCTGAATAGCTTTGTCATAATCTCCCTTCGCCAGATAACATCCTGCCCTCAAATGAATAACCCAGTACTTAGCTTTAACCGGGCTTAATGGAAAGGCATCCGAAAAAGCTTTAATAGCCTCATCAAATTTCCCTTCTTTATAAAACTTTCTTCCTTCTTCAATCAGTTTCATAAATTCAGGAGGCATATCACCCTCAACCGCTGCTTTATCTTTTGAAGCATTTTCCGCTACTTTACTTTCGTTTACAAAAACAGTATCTTTAACCTTTTTTGTTGAGTACTTAGGATAGCTTTGAGCATACAGGCTAACGGCACAAAACATGAATAATAACAAGGTAGAGTTTTTCATGGTAAAGCGTTTACGGCTAAGATAATATTTTAAAATATAACTTAAAATTACACCGTTTTATTTTACCCCAAAAATTTCTAACTGTTCATATACGGAATAAAAAAAAGCCTCAACTTACGCTGAGGCTTTAATATTTAAAGAGGACTAGTGATTATTTACCACCTTTCTCCATTCTTTCTTTAAGTTCTGCTAATGCATCGATATCACCAAGAGTGGTTTTCTCTGCATTGTTGTTAGAGTTGTTAGAGTCGTTGTTAGACTTAACATTTTTCTCTTCTTCTTCTCTAAAGATAGCAGTGTGAGAAGCTACTACTCTCTTGAATTCTTTGTTGAACTCAATTACTTTAAAGTCAGCAGATTCACCTTTCTTAAGTTTCTTACCATCTTCTTTCTCAAGGTGTCTTGTAGGTATAAAAGCAACAATATCGTCACCAAACTCTACAGTAGCTCCTTTATCAACGATTTCAGAAATCTCACCTTTGTGAACAGTACCTACACCAAATGTATCTTCATACTTATCCCATGGGTTAGGAGTAGTCTGCTTGTGGCCAAGAGATAGTTTACGTCCTTCTACATCAAGCTCAAGAACGATAACATCAAGTTTATCACCTACGTTTACAAACTCAGATGGGTGCTTAATTTTCTTAGTCCATGAAAGGTCAGAGATATAGATAAGTCCGTCGATACCTTCTTCTAACTCTACGAATATACCAAAGTTAGTAAAGTTTCTAACGATACCTGTGTGCTTAGAACCTACAGGGTACTTAGAAGTAATATCAGTCCAAGGGTCCTGAGAAAGCTGCTTGATACCTAAAGACATTTTACGGTCTTCTCTGTCAAGAGTTAAGATAACTGCTTCTACCTCATCACCTACTTTTACGAAATCCTGAGCAGATCTTAAGTGCGTAGACCAAGACATTTCAGAAACGTGGATAAGTCCTTCTACACCTTCAGCAACTTCAATAAACGCACCGTAGTCAGCAATAACCACTACTTTACCTTTTACTTTATCGCCTACTGCAAGGTTTGCGTCAAGCGCATCCCATGGGTGAGGGTGTAATTGCTTAAGTCCAAGCTGTATTCTTGTTTTCTCATCATCAAAGTCAAGAATAACCACGTTAAGTTTCTGGTCAAGTTCAAGAACTTCACTTGGGTGGTTTATTCTGCTCCATGAAAGGTCAGTAATGTGGATAAGTCCGTCAACACCTCCAAGATCGATGAATACACCGTAAGAAGTAATGTTTTTAACAACACCTTCAAGTACCTGTCCTTTTTCAAGCTGGCCGATGATTTCTTTCTTCTGAACTTCGATATCCGCTTCAATAAGCGCTTTGTGTGAAACTACTACGTTTTTAAATTCGTGGTTGATTTTCACAACTTTGAACTCCATAGTTTTGTTTACATATTGATCGTAATCCCTGATAGGCTTAACGTCTATCTGAGAACCTGGTAAGAAAGCTTCAATACCAAATACGTCTACGATCATACCACCTTTAGTTCTGCACTTAACGAAACCGTTAACGATTTCACCTGTTTCATGAGCATTGATAACTCTGTCCCAAGCTTTAATTGTACGTGCCTTTCTGTGGGATAATACTAACTGTCCTGATTTATCTTCACGAACGTCGATTAATACCTCAACTTTGTCTCCAACCTTAAGGTCTGGATTGTAACGGAATTCGTTAAGAGAAATAACACCTTCCGATTTTGCGTTGATATCAACGATTGCATCCCTGTCAGTGATTCTTACTACAGTACCATCTACTACCTCGTCACTGTCAGTTGAAATAAAAGTTTTTTCAACAAGGTTTTCAAATTCTCTAAGGTTTGTTTCGTCAACCGGGTCAATACCTTCCTCGAAGTTATGCCAGTTAAACTCCTTTAAAAATTCATCCTGTGTTTTTGTTTCTTCAGCCATGCTGATTAAAAATTTGTATCCTGTGTCCTGCCCGGGCTCTTGTGCAGCAGCAAAACAACAGAAGTGTTTTACATATATTGTTATAAACCTTTTAGAACCCTATCCTGCCAAAAGGTGCGCAAAGGTACAACTTTTTTATAAATATGCAAAACATTTACTGGCAGGGTTTTAAACCTCTCCCGCAAGGTATAAAATGACATTGCATTTTGTTACACATATAACTTTATCTAACAAATAATTTAACATAGATTTTATATAAAATAT
>CAMPIZ010000282.1 GCA_946886675.1 uncultured Flavobacterium sp. | reverse complement strand
TATAAAGATAAATTACATTGTCCTCATCATCTTTATAAGTCCTGTCGGGTTCACCATAAATTGCTGTTACGTTTTCCTCCCTCATCCCGAAAAGCAGGTCGCCAATCCCGTTTTTTAAGTTTATTTTCATATTTAAGGTATTAAATTTTTCTTAAAGGTAATAATTGTTTTAAATACCTTAACCCTTATAACTAAAGAATTCACACAAATTTAGTTAACACTTTAAGTTTTATTTAACTAACTCATTACAAAACCCTTAAGAAACTATCTACGTAACTTGTGATAGATACGAAACTAAAAATATCATTTTATGAAAAAAACTTTTACTCTTTTAAGTATCGCGTTTTTGTTTTTGCTAGGTACTCCGGCCATTGCCCAGATTACTGTGACAAATACAAATGACAGCGGATTAGGCTCTTTAAGACAGGCTGTGCTCGACGCGTCTGCGGGAAGCACTATTATTTTTGCCATTACAACAAATGGCAATACCATAACACTGGATAGTGAGATAACTATCGACAAAGAGCTTACTATTAATGGTAACGGAGACGACAATACCATAATAAGCGGAGATGGCAGCAGCAGAATTTTTGTTATAGCAGATGCTGAAGATGTAACCATCAACAATATCTCTTTTACAAGTGGTGCCGCATCAGACAATGGTGGGGCACTTTCTATATCTGATACAGATGTACTGATAAACAACTGCTCTTTTACAGGCAATACAGCCAGCGGTGCTACTGCCGGAATGGGTGGTGGAGCTGTTTATGTTACAGGCGAAAGCGAAGTAACTGTTAACGCTTCTACGTTTACTGACAATGAGGCCGATGGCGCTGCAGGAAGCGGAGGAGCTATATTAGTGGGTACAGGAAGTAACCTTACCGTAAACGGATCTGTAATTACCGAGAACTCCTCTATGCGCGCCGGTGGTGGTATAGAAGGAAATTCGGGTGCTTCAACAACCATTACACTTACAGATGTTACACTGGATAACAACAGCACAGCGACCAGTCCCGGTAACGGTGGAGGGCTTCATATTACAGGAGCAGGTAACACAGTTATAAACGGTGGTACAGTAAACGGAAACACAGCTGGTGCTGAAGGCGGCGGTCTATGGAACGGAAGCGGTATGATGACCATTCAGGGAACTGTAATAAGTGGCAATACTGCAAGCGGTGATGGTGCCGACCAAGGTGGTGGTGGTATTTATAACTTAAGCGGTGTGCTTAATGTAAATGCCGAAACCGTTGTAAGCGGTAATACTGCAGATGGGGATGCCGGAAGCGGGGGTGGTATCTTAAATGATATGAATGGTACACTTAATGTAACAGAAGCAGAAATTACAGGAAATATATCTAACCGTGCTGGTGGTGGTATAGAAGATAACTCAGGTATGGCAGGAGCAGTAACGCTGGTTGATGTTATGATCTCTGACAATACTACAAACAACTCTCCAGGTAACGGAGGCGGACTTCACGTAACCGGAATGGGTAATATAACTATTACAGGTGGTATGGTTTCGGGTAATATAGCCGGTGCAGAAGGCGGCGGATTATGGAACGGAAGCGGTACCATGAATATAGATGGTACTGTTATTACAAACAATACTGCCAGTGGAAATGGCGCCGATCAGGGCGGTGGAGGAATCTACAACCTTAATGCAGGTACACTTGTAATTGCCAACGCTACAATAACCAACAATGATGCTGACGGAACACTGGGCAGCGGTGGTGGTATCCTTAACGATGTGGATGCTGAGCTTACTATTACAGATACCGAAATTTCAGGAAATACAGCTATAAGAGCAGGTGGTGGTATAGAAGACAATTCAGGAACCAGCACCATTGTACTTACCAATGTTATGCTTGATGGTAACAGCGTATCAGGGCCTCCGGGCAATGGTGGCGGCTTGCACATCACCGGAGCAGGAAGCGCAACTATAACAGGCGGATCTGTAAGCAATAACTCAGCCTCTTTACAAGGTGGCGGATTATGGAACGGAAGCGGTACCATGACAATTACCGATGTAATGATAGACAGCAACGTAGCCGGTGGTGATGCTGCTACCGATGGTGGTGGCGGTGTTTACAATGTGAGCGGTATGGTAGAAATAGCTGCATCAACAATAACAAGCAACATGGCCGATGGTACCAGCGGAAGCGGCGGAGGAATTTTTAGTGCAGACGGTATGGTTACCATAGACGATTCTACTATTAACCTAAACAGCGCAAACCGTGCAGGTGGTGGTATAGAAATAGTTGTGGGCGACCTTACTATAAACGGTACAGCAATGAATAACAATAATGTAAGCGGTTCAGCCGGGCTTCCTAACCCGGGTAATGGTGGTGCTTTACATATAAGCGGTGCTGCCATGGTAGATATTACAGGTGGTACTGTAAACAATAACAGTGCAGGACGTGAAGGCGGTGGATTGTGGAACCAAACCGGAGCTACAATGAATGTGAGCAACGTAACCATAGATGGTAACACTGCACTTGGTATAGCCAGCGACGATGGTGGCGGAGGTATATTTAACAATGGTGGTACGCTAAATGTGAGCGCATCTACCATTTCAAATAACAGTGCAGCAGGACTACTGGCACAAGGTGGTGGTATCCACATTAATTCAGGATCGGCTACTGTGGTAAGAACTACAATTTCAGGAAATACTGCTCTAACAAATGGTGGTGGTATCTACAACAATGCAGATCTTGACATAAATGCTAACACCATTACGCTTAACAGTGCTACTTTAAACGGAGGTGGAATCTCTAATAATTCTGATAC
Organism: uncultured Flavobacterium sp.; assembly: GCA_946886675.1. The sequence continues at coordinate 572 of CAMPIZ010000282.1, read as the reverse complement.
TTCTCCTACAATGACAAATACAATTGTGGCAGGAAACCTTGCCATAGCTGCAGGAGCTGACTTATATACAGAAAGTGAAGACATGATGTCTAACGGATATAACCTTATTGGTATAGCTAATGCTTATGTAAGCGCAGAAACCGATATTACAGGTTCTGTAGGAACTCCGTTTGAGATTATGCTTGACGAACTTGCTGATAATGGAGGAGATACATTTACACACAGGCTTGCATGCCCTAGCCCGGCTGCTGATATGGGTGACCCTGAAGATGATTCTCAGGACCAGTTAGGACAGGATGTATTTAACGGACGTCGTGATATTGGAGCTTATGAAGCTCAGGAGGCCTGTGCGCTTGGTGTAGACGATTTTACACTTGCAAACAAAAGTATGATATATCCTAACCCTTCGGTAAACGGTATATTTAACCTTGAGCTGGTTCAGGATCATGGTACAGGTGCAGATATTAAAGTATATGAAATAGGTACAGGTAAACTGGTTAAGGAAGTACAGGCAGAATCACTAAGTGTAGAGCTTGGTATGGAAAATCTTGCTTCCGGTACTTATGTAATGC